>CAYJFR010000025.1:0-18186 GCA_964369335.1 uncultured Desulfovibrionaceae bacterium
TAGACATAAAAAATTCCTCCTCGGAAATTCATCGCAATATATAAAATACCCTCGCGGGTCTTTTGATGACTATAAAGTCATATGGCAAAAAAAATCACAGAACACTGTGTATATTCCGCTGTGAACTTTTTTTGCCGCTCACAGGAAGAAAAATAATGCGCCTTAGAAATTCGTCTAGGGGGAAAATAAAATTTTTTTTATTTTTTTTACATTTCTTCCTAAAGTTTTTACAACAGGCGCAAACGCCCTTCTTCCATAATAGCATCTGCATTGATACAGAAAAGACGATCCTCTTCATAATGCGACACCAACATCATACTCACACGAGAGCTTAACGCCTCCAACATATGACGCAAAGCTGTATAAGAAGCGCTGTCCAATCCAGAAAAAGGCTCATCTAAAAGCAATATTTCCGGCGAGCCCATAAGAGCGCGCGCCAAAAGCAAGCGGCGTAATTGTCCTGTGGAAAGAGTGCGTACAGAGCGATTTTCTAAGGAGGTGAGAGAAAACTCCTCTAAAAGAGCGCGCGCGGCGGCATATTCTTCTTCTGTGTAGGTGCGGTATTGCCCTTGCACAAGGTCAATGCCAGAAAGCACAAGCTCAAGACCTGTGACATCATAGGCATAGGTCATCTGCTCTTTATCGCTGATAAGACGTATGACAGCGCTGATACTTGCTCTGTCTTGCAAGAGTTGGGGTTGAGTGTGTTTAAGGCTATAGCGCTCTAACGTACCACCATAGGCAACGTATTCATCACCTGCCAACAAGCGTAAAAAAGTAGATTTTCCTGCACCGTTAACACCGTGTAAAAACCAATGTTGCCCCTTATGCCATGTCCAGCACAAATCTTGTAAAAGCGGTTTTCTGTCTATAAAGACCGTGCTGTCTTTAAGAATAATATGCGCAGATTCTTGTGTAGTAGCACCATGAGAAGACGTCACACTACGCGCTGTAGAGCTTACAGCTTGTGTGGCGGACTTTTGCGCCGTATCAAGCTTGCTGAGCTGTCCGTCTTGCAAAAAATAGATATGTTGCACCCATTCAGGAACGCTACACTCTCTATGCCCTGTAAAGACCATGGTTGTTTTGCATGCGGCTAAAGCTTTCAAGATAAGGGCGCGCGTACTGACGTCCAGCCCCTCCATATACTCATCAAGCAAAAGAACTTGTGGCTCACGTAAAAGCGCTCTGCCTAGCATAAGCAAGCGTAATTGCCCTTGAGAAAGGGTGTAAGCTTCTTGTTGCAAAAGGTGCGTACATTTTAAACGTGCCGCCATAGCACGTACCGCTTCTTTTTGCGTGCGCTCCGGAATAAAAAAGAGCAATTCGCTGTCAGAAAAAGCCGTGAGCAGAATATCTTCACCGCAAAGACGCCATTCATTACGCACATAGCGTTCTTGTTTAGAGGCAGAAACAAGGGCTGTCATGCGACGCCCCATAATAGGGGAAGTCTCCCCCTTCCCGTGCATATACCATGTAATGGGCGCCTTTACGGCATTTTCAATATTTTCTGCCCAAAGCTCTCCACGAATCAAGCCCAATAACGTAGACTTGCCAGCACCATTGGCTCCTAAGATAGCACAATGTTCTCCTTCATGTAGTTGCCAATGGATATTGTGCAAAATACGTTTATTTTGTCCTGCATATCGTAGACTTACATGGGCGTCGTGTATATGAATAAGAGTCTGGTGCATGGCTTTTTCTACGTATTAAAAGGGGAGTTTGTGCATAACGTTTTTACAGAAATACACGCTATGGTCATAGCCAAAAGAGCGGGCATATTTTTCCAAAACGTCAAAATCTGCCGCCACGTCATTGACGTTATGCGCGTCGGAAGCAAAAGTAATGGGGACATATAAATCTTTCGCCAATGCCATAATTTGCGGGCAAGGGTAAATTTCTTTACACATTTTACGTAAGCCCGCAGAAGAAATTTCTAAAGCCATACCGTTCAACATCATAGCTTGTAAAACTTCTGCCACCAATAATAAAGATTCTTTTTGTACAATCCACTCACGGAAGGTGTCTATGGAAAAGATTTTAATAAGGTCAAGGTGTGCGGCAATATTGAAAAGTCCACTGTCTACCATTTTACGCATGGTGGTAAAATAGCGTACATAATGTTCATGGCAGTGATTTTTTTTCAAGCTCACCCAATCGGAAGACAAATCATCATAGCCCCATGTTTCCAAAAAGTGTACAGAACCTATAACGTAGTCAAAATCGTGAGAGGCTAGAGCTTCCTTGGTGAAAGGAATATCCTTTTCAAACCAGTCCATTTCAATGCCGAGGAGCACTTGACCAGGGAATTTTTCCTTAAGCTCTTGCACCTCTGCCACATATTGAGGGAAGAATTTAGTGAGCTTTTCGCGATACTCGTTACTATAGGTGTAATTTTGAGGGCGGGGAGAATGTTCGCTAAAGCCCAATAAGGTTATGCCTTTTTGTTGTGCCGATGCCCACATGTCGGCAGGGGTGTCTTTACCGTGAGAATAATGTGTATGGGTATGTAAATCTGCTGTTATCATGACTGTCTCCTTGTATGGGAATTGGAGTTTTTTTTGTATTAAAAAAGGGGAACTTTCAAGCTCCCCTAAATAAAGTACTATTTTACGGTTAACCGTAAGAAACGCTTCTTGCCAAGACGCACAATGTATGAGCCTTTAGCCACAGGGCTTTGGGCATCGGTGCAGCGTTCATCGTCAATGGAAAGAGCGTTTTCAGCCATAAGGCGACGTGCTTCACCACGAGATTTCACAAGACCAGCAGCCGCAAGGAATACAGGCGGTACGCTGGCTTCTCCTTCAAGGCATTCATATTCAGGAGCGTCATCAGGCACGCCACCACCAGCAAAAACAGCATTAAAGCCTTGACGGGCGGCCTTGGCTTCTGCTTCGCTGTGATAGCGAGTGACCATTTCTTCAGCAAGGTTTTCTTTGGCAATTTTAGGATGCAAAGAACCGTCTTCTACTTGCTTTTTCAGCACAGCGATATTTTCAAGGCTTTCGCTGGAAAGAAGCTCGTAATATGACCACATAAGCTCATCAGAAATGGACATAACCTTACCAAAAATATCGCTGGGGCTTTCGTCAATGCCTATGTAATTACCGTAAGACTTGCTCATCTTCTTTACGCCGTCTGTACCCACAAGAAGAGGCATAGTGATAATACACTGACTTTCTAGGCCATACTGGCTTTGAAGATGACGACCCACAAGAAGATTGAACTTTTGGTCAGTGCCGCCCATTTCCACATCAGCTTTTAAAGCCACGGAATCATAGCCCTGACAAAGAGGGTAGAGAAATTCGTGAATGGCAATGGGGCGCTGTTCTTTGTAGCGATTTTCAAAATCGTCGCGTTCCATCATACGCGCTACGGTATAGCGAGAAGCTAAACGGATAAAGTCCGCTGCGCCCATATCTCCAAGCCATTTGGAGTTAAATTCTACCACGGTTTTTTCGGGGTCAAGAATTTTAAAAACTTGCTTTTTATAGGTTTCAGCGTTGGCAAGAACTTGCTCTTTGGTAAGAGGCGGGCGTGTTTCGCTACGGCCAGAAGGATCGCCGATGGAACCGGTAAAGTCGCCAATAAGAAAGACTACGCGGTGCCCAAGTTCTTGGAAGTGACGCATTTTATGCATAACAACCGTATGACCAAGGTGTAGGTCGGGCGCTGTGGGGTCAAAACCCACTTTTACCGTGAGGGGTTTGCCGCGAAGAATTTTTTTGCGTAGCTCTTCTGCATCAATAAGTTCTGCAATGCCGCGCGTAATTTGTGCCATTTGTTTTTCAATATCAATGTCCAACATGAGAAAACCTCGAAAGCAGTATTTTAGTAAAGATTATATGGGGAGGGATACTTTTACAGCTTCACAAAGTGCTGTCAACCACAAATGCACTGTATCACTTTGTCAGTTCACCACACACTGCCGCATAAATACTGTCCTGATCTTCGAAAGAGTATACCGCAAGCAAATGGTTCAACGTGGAAGAAAGACTTACCCAACGCAAATCACTGCTATCAAGATGTCTACAGATAAAAGTAAAATCAAGGGCTGTACGACAACCACCAATTATATAATGAGATCCACAAAGATGTTGTTTATTATCAAGCTTTAAAGCATGCGCCCAATTAATGGCTACATCAATGGTATCACTAGCGCCTTTGAGGCTTTGATATAGAGCCTTTTTTTGCGTAGGAAAAGTAATTTTTTCATATAAGTGCAGATAAAAAGAACCGCGTGGAGCGTCATTATAATGTAATGCTGCGCCGCCACAAGCCACAGCAAGGGCTTTTTTATGTGCGGGAAAGCCCTGAGGGCGCATAAGGCAGACATTGGCTTGATCTAAAAGTGCATAAACCTGCTCCTGAGCGCTTTGGGCATCGAGAGTTTTCTTTTCTTCGGCAAAAAGTAGAACAAAAATCTGTACAATTAAGTGCAACTCAACATTATGATACGGCTTTTTCAAAAAGCTTTCAAATCTGTCTATACGTAAAACGTCTGCAAGATGCATAATGGAAAGAGCAAAGTTGAGCATATCTTGCATATGCTCTGTTTGGTGACGATTGGGCATATAACCGTCATCTTGTGTTTTTTGTGGTTCCTGTGTGGCAAAATCTTCCATAACCCGTATAATTTCAGCAGCTCTGTGCTTGGGTAAATGCTCTTTTTGCACTCGTTCCCAGGCTTTACGCCCCAAGGCTTCGGCAAAAGCAGGGTCGTTATTACAACGGTCTATCTGTTCTGCAAGACTTTCTATGCTTGTATACACAAGGATGTCTTCATCAGGCATAAAAAGTACGTCTTGATCTTGGCCTATGTCGGGAGAAATCACAGCACAGCCACAAGCAGCAGCTTCAAGCAAGCGAAAATTACTCTCATTAGATATGGATTCATTAGGTATGATACGCGTAGCATCGTATAAATTCAGCATTTCAAAATAATCTATATTATCTAGATGCTGAACCCCATAACGGCTGGCAAGCATATCACAAATTTTCTGCCTTTTTTGGCGAGTACCAGAAAGACGCCCCACAAAATTAAGAGTATGGTCTCGTTGTGCGTGTGGCACATAGGCACGCTGAGGAGCAGGGTAGGCAAGCCTATGCATACGAGGATGCAACCACTCTTTAGACAAACGCTCCAAAAAAGCTTTATGTGGCGTAAAAAAAACATCAAATTGCGCCGCATGAAACATTTGCCACCAATAGCGAAGATGACTGTCTATGCCCCAAAAGGCTGTAGAGCACGACAATGTATGTACGTCAGGAAAAAAAATATGCGCACCCAAATTTTCATGCTGTAAAAAGATATCTGGTTTGGTGGGGCATTGTTCCACATAGACAGCGGCAGAATATAAACCACTGTCAGTTATGGATACAGAATAAACTTCATGTCCAAGGGCGCGCAATTCATCGTCAAGAATATTGTTTATAGAAAGGATAGTTGCCATGCCCCTATGTACCATGTGTGGCTTTTGTCCGCAATATATTCCTAGAAGCCTTCTCACAAAGCGCCTTCGACTCATGCTTATGATTCTGAAGTTTATACATGGCTTACAATATGTATAATAATACATATTTTTTCACTTTTTTAGTAATTATTTTTATTGCTGTGCAAGATATTGCGAAAAACACAATCACAAAGCAATCCAAAAATTTGAATCATTTCATACAGCTTGTATTCAAAATTTTTTATATATTGTAAGCAAAAAAACATTATTCTTTGCATTTTTTTCGCTGTCCTCAAAAGACATACGTATTTTTATTCTATTTTTACAACATATTATAAAAGCATCCATTAAAGACAGTACGACTTTAGTTGCGTATCCAAGCTTTTAGTGCTAGTTTAAAATATTGTATAACATAATAAGGATAACATAATGACGCATGAGTATAAAAAGGGTGTTGTAATGGACACTCAAAGCCAGTCTGGTTCTACGGCTCTAGATGGTTTAGACGGTATAGACAAGACTGACAATGTAACAGATGTAACTGTGCTCCACCAACCCACGGAAGCTCTTGCGCCTGTCACCTTACAAGATATTCCGGAGATTTTGCAAAATGCCTGCGCCAGTGCAGGGTGGTTGCAATTAATGCCGGTACAAAGTTTATCCCTGCCATATCTTTTGGCACGTCGGGATCTTATGGTACAATCATGTACAGGCAGCGGCAAAACAGGAACTTATATTTTACCCCTACTCAGACAGCTCACGCCAGAACGTCGCGTTCCGCAGGCTTTAGTACTTGTACCTACGCGTGAACTGGCTGTACAGGTAGAACGCGAAGCCCAAGTACTTTTTGCCGGTACAGGTCTTGAAGTAGCGGCTGTATATGGCGGCGTAGGCTATGGTAAGCAAAATCAAGCTTTGCGTAACGGCGCGCAAGTCATTGTAGGTACGCCAGGTCGCGTACTTGACCATCTTTTACGTCGTTCATTAAAATTAGATGCTTTACGCACCCTTATCTTTGATGAGGCAGACAGAATGCTTTCTATCGGCTTTTACCCCGATATGAAGGAAGTACAAAAATATTTACCAAAACGTAAAGTTACCACCTGTCTTTTTTCTGCCACCTATCCGCCCAATGTTATGCAGTTGGCAGGCGAATTTATGAGTGCACCTGCCATGCTTTCTTTATCAAAGAAGCAAGTGCATGTGCCACAAATGCAGCATCAATTCTGTTTGTGTCGCACTATGGATAAAGACAGGGCCCTTATGCGCCTTATTGAAATGGAAAATCCCGACTCTGGCATAATTTTTTGTAATACAAAAGCCAATGTTCACTATGTAGCAGAAGTTTTGCGTGGCTTTGGTTATAGTGCTGATGAGCTTTCTGCCGATTTATCGCAAGTGAAGCGTGAAAAAGTGCTTGGCAGAATTCGCCAAGGCAAGTTGCGCTTCTTGGTGGCTACCGACGTGGCGGCGCGCGGTATTGATATTCCGGCTTTATCGCATGTGTTCTTGTATGAGCCGCCGGCAGACCATGAAGTGTATATTCACCGTGCAGGGCGCACTGGGCGTGCAGGCGCGGCGGGAACAGTTATTTCCTTGGTGGATGTCATGCAAAAGCTGGAATTAGAGCGCATTGCACAGCATTATAGCATCAGCCTTGTGCAAAAAGAATTGCCCAATGACAGCGATGTAGCAAAAGTGTTAGGGCAAAGACTTTCTGCCATGCTGGAAGCGCGCTATCGTAAGCTCACAGGGCTCGAACGCGAGCGCGTCAAACGTTTTCGCTATATTGCCAATATTTTTTCTAAGTACGGAGAGGAGGGCGCCATTGCCCCTCCACTAGAAGACGTGCTTGCCGCAGAAGAAGGACAAGATATGCTTGTGGCCATGCTTTTGGACGCATGTTATCAAGAAAGCCTTGGCATGCCTGTACCCATTATGAATACGCCTGTGGCGGCGCCGCAAACAAGCACGGAAAAAACGTCTAAGTATGCAGACAAGTCTTCCAAGCGGGCGCGGCCTAAATCCGGCGCAAAGTTTGAAAAAGAATCTGAAAAAGCCTCTTCTTCCCATAAAGAAAGAAAGTCTGATGCAGATTTTCATGACAATGACTTTGACACCAAAAGGGATTACCAAGAGCGTCAAGACAGTGAAAACGCACGGCCAAGTAAAAAAGGGTCTTCGTTTACCAAGCCAAGTTCTCGAAAAGGGGCAGGGCGCACTTCTGGTAGACCTTCTGCACCATCTTCCACTAGAGCTTCAGGGGGAAACTCTGGGGGAAACTCTGGGGGAAATTCTGGAGGCAATCCTTCAGATAAAGGAACATATAAGCGTAAAAAACCAAAGAAACACCACGGCGGGGATTAAATCATGAGCGATGCGCTTAAAGACTTTGCAGAAGAGAGAAACAGCTCTTTGCAAATAAATACGGAAAAAGGCGTGCTTGATGAGGCAAAGCTTTTACTTAGAACACAATGTGTTTTACAGCAAGGTGAAGCTTCTTTTCCAACCTCTTCTGTTTCCGAGGTGCATACTTCGGAAAGTCTTAATGAAAACGCTGGTGTGGCGGACTCCTCGGAGGAGTCTGCACCAGCGGGGCGCATCGTTGTAGAAGACAGCGTTTGTGAGGAAGTGACAGCAAATTTTGCGGCTTTACTCAATGACGTAGAGTTTACCCAAGAATTGGCTGTTTTTAAGATTGGCTTATTTAACCGAAATTTACGACGCACGTTATTGAATGAATTGCGTATGGTGTATATCGGTTTATGGGCTTATGCTTTAGAGCGCTCTTTTCCACAAACAGCTTCAAGCTTTTTCCAGTATTTTGTGGACCACTATGTACAAACCTTACCAGAAGCTGTACAAAAGCCCACCTATGACAAAATTATGGATTATCGCGATATGATTGTGCGTTCTGATGCCAAAGATTTTAATCACATCAGTTTACACTTACTTTCTTTTACGAAAATCAATGAAGAAACGCTCAAAGCCGATACTTTGCGTTTATCATTAGCTTTACGTAATCATTATACTTTTATTTTTCAACGCCTTGTGTAGTTTATATGTATTGTATTGCTTCAGCTCAGGAATTTACACGCATAGCCGAAGAGCTTGCGCAGCGTCATGCCCAATCCTCCTTTCCCGCAAGTCCTCAATATGAGGGAACATGCATCACCATAGGGAACTTTGACGGCGTTCACTTGGGTCATCAAGCCCTTTTACGCCGCACCGTGGAAAAGGCACAAGAAAATAATTTATTACCTGTGGTGGTGACATTTTGGCCGCACCCTCTGTCGGTGCTTGCGCCCTCACGTGCGCCGTCCATGCTTATTTCACAAAATGAGCGTCATCGCCTTTTTGAAATGCGCGGTATAGGTTTAGTACTCGCCTTAGAATTTTCGCGCGAGTTGGCAGCCTTGACACCAGAAGCCTTTATACAGCATGTACTCTGTCCTTTGGGCTGTCGTGAGCTTGTGGTGGGTTATGATTTTTCTCTAGGAAAAGGGCGTACGGGCAATTACGATGTATTGCAAACTTTAGGTGAAAAATACGGCTTTGGAACTGAACGTTTAGAGCCTGTTATTGTTAATGACGCTGTGGTAAGTTCTACCCGTGTGCGTAACCTTGTACGTCAAGGTCAAGTCTGGGAAGTGCAAGCCTTGCTAGGGCGTCCCTATACTTTAGAAGGGCCTATCATTCATGGCTACGGGCGCGGTGAGGGCTTAGGCTTTCCTACTGCCAATCTTCAAGTGGGTGCGGAGCTTGTACCACGTGAGGGAGTGTACGCCACATGGGTATATGTGGGAAAAGGGGAAAAGCCCTTACCCGCTGTGACCAATGTGGGGCATGTGCCTACCTTTGGCAATGACGCTCTTTCGGTGGAAAGTTTTATTCTGGAAGGCAAGCCCGATTTGTATGACAAAGAAATCCGTTTGGCATTTGTGCAATATATCCGTGAGGAACAGCAATTTAGTCATATTGGCGAGCTCAAAGAGCGCATTGCCAAGGACGTAGCTTTAGCCCGTGATATTTTGGAAGTCACATCTTCGTAGCTGTAAGACTTTTTGAGGTATACTATGTTTCCACCAACATCACGAAAATCACGTAAATCGCGTACTCCTGCGTCTCTTATATCAGCATCGTGTGAAAGACCAGGGCTACGCTTGTTTTTGCTAGGCTGCCTATTTATGTTGATTATGTCGGTGTATTGGTGGAATTTTGAAAAGAGAATGGCAAAACTACAACCTCCCGACGGCTCTCATAGTATTATTAACCAAGGCGATTTACTGCAAAAAACAGACTTAGATTTTTTATACGCATGGCGCAGTAAATTCCAAAAAGAATGGAATGTTCCTTTATTATTGCAAGTGAGTAGGGGAAGCCTAGAACTGCCTCCCTATCCTGCCAGTACCTTATATATGGGCGTGGGCGTCAGTCATGCCGAAGCCGTTATAGCTGTGCCTCCTTTGGTGCGTAAGGCTTTAGGTGAAGGATTACGCATAGAAGCAGAAGAAACACTGTCTTTGTGCATAAAAAATGAATTACCCGCCGAAACTGTGCGTATAGTCACCACGGATAAAGACACACAAGAAGAAAGTGTTATGGCTGAACAAAAAGCCTTAGCTTCTAAGGTGGTGGCACACTGCCTTGACACAGCCCTCAATCATTTATGGAAATCTTTATAAAATTTTACCTATGAAACATGTACATTTATATACAGACGGCTCTTGCCTAGGCAATCCCGGCCCTGGCGGTTGGGGCGCTATTTTACGCCTTGTGATCACAGAACAGGAAAAAGAACTTTCGGGCGGTTTTTCTGGCACAACCAATAACCGTATGGAAATTATGGCGGTGCTTGAAGGCTTACGCCAGCTCAAAGAGCCTTGCCTTGTGGATGTGTTTTCTGACTCTCAATATGTGTGCAATGCCATTCAAAAAAAATGGCTGGCAGGATGGCGCAAAAATCAATGGCGCAAGGCAGATAAGAAGCCTGTGAAAAATAAAGATTTATGGGAAGCTCTTTGGCCTTTGCTCGTGAAACATCAAGTGACTTTTCACTGGGTGCGTGGACATGCTGGTCATGCAGAAAATGAACGCTGTGACGTGCTTGCCCGTGACGCCGCCTCTTTACCTCATCTGCCTGTAGATGAAGGCCGCACTCTCAACGAATAATCCTTTATGGAATGGTTTCAAGCGCATATACTTCCCCTTTGGGAGGGGCTTTTTTGGCCTATGTTGCGGCTCTTATTGGGCTTATGCATAGGCTTGCTTGTGGCTAATGTTTTGGAGAGCTTACGCTGGACACAGCATCTTGCCAAATACGCTTCACCTCTTTCGCAACTAGCACATTTACGCGATGTGGCGGGAGCGGCTTTTTCCACAGCCTTTGTATCGCCTTCCTCAGCCAATGCCTTATTGGCTGAAAGCTATGAAAAAGGGCTTATGAGCAAGCGTGAGGTGATTCTGTCCAACCTTTTCAACGCCTTGCCCTCATATTTAACGCATACGCCCACTATTTTCTTCCTGCTTTGGCCTGTGCTAGGCATGCCTACAGTATACTATGTGGGCTTAACTTTCCTTGCGGCTTGTATGCGCACGCTTGTCACTATTTTTGTGGCGCGTATCATATTACCACCCATACCTGAGGGCTGCGTTGAATGTCATATAGACAAAAGCCCTGTCACATGGAAAAGCGCGCGGGATAAGGCTTGGAAGCGTTTTCGACGGCGTGTGCCCAAACTTTTATACTTTACTGTGCCTATTTATATACTTATGTATATACTGCACGCTCACGGCTTTTTTGCCGCTGTAGAAAGATGGTTGGCAAACAATGTAGCATGGCTGTCCTTTTTGCGTCCTGAAGCTATGGGAATTATTGCCTTACATTTGGCGGCGGAACTAGGGGCGGCGCTTTCGGCGGCAGGCTTTGCTTTGCACGGCGGCGGCTTGTCAGAGCGTGAAGTTGTTTTAGCGCTCTTGGTAGGCAATATTCTCTCTACCCCCATGCGCGCCTTGCGCCATCAACTGCCTTCCTATGCGGGCTTTTTTGCGCCTACTTTGGCTGTACAACTTATAGTCAGCAATCAAGGTATGCGCGCCTTGTCCATGATTCTAGTAACCTTTTTATATTATTTGTATATGTAGTTTGAGGCTTATACATACTCGTAAAGGCACACATAAAGGGCGTATATTGCTTGTCTTTGCTGTTCGTGCTAGGATATACAAAGAAAATAGATACTTTTAGATTTTGAGAAAAAGGAAAATATATGGGATTTTTTTCAGCTATTAAAAAATTTCTTGGCAATGACCAAAAAGAAGAACAAAAACAAGATATTGCTCCAGAAGTAAGCCCCGAAACCGCGCCCGAAGTAGCGCCTGAGTCTGACATTGCGCCAGAAGCTACAGTAGAAGCTACGCCCGAAAGTGATGAGGTCATAGCAGAAGCGCAACCACAGGCGACACCAGAAGTAGCCCCTGAAGCTGTTGCAGAACCTGTGATTGAAGAAATTCTTGTAGAGCAAGAAACAGCCCCAGAAGCTATTACAGAGCCTACGACCGAAGCCATTATAGAACCCACTCCAGAAGTTATTGCAGAACCAGAGGCTGAGGTCATTATAGAGCAAGAAGCTACTCCAGAAGTTACGCCTCAAGCAGAAGAGCCGCAAGAAGAAGAGAGTTCAGCACCTGTTGAAACATTTGTGGAAACGCCTGTTGCAACGCCTGTGGAAACCTTTGGGGAGCCTCTTGAAGAAGCCCCAGAAATCCACGTTGTTGAAGAGAGTGTTGAAGAACTTTCTGAAAATGTTACTGAAACGCTAGTTGAAAAACCTTCCGAAGAAAGCGTTGAAGAAAAAACTGACGACGACTTCTTCTTTGATAAAGATTCGCCAGCCTCTATTTTTGAGCAAGTGTTGCAAATGAGCGATATGAGCGCGCAAGAAATAGAAAGCGTTCTACATAAAGAAAGCTCTGCCACCATTGCGCCCCTCATTACACAGCCTCTTGCCGAGCCAGAAACGGCACCCCAAGTACCTCATCAAGTAGTAGAAGAGGTAACACCACAAGCTGAAGTTGTCGCCCCTGCTGCGGTGCAAGCTCCAGTAGCCTCTTACAGCGGACTCAACAGCGAAGACCAAGCCACTCTGTCCCTCGCTTTACGCACAGCAGAACCGCGCCTATCGGCATGGTTGGCAGTGGTCACAGAGGGTATAGACACCGTATCACCTGTATTGTGGCAGCGTTTGCTCTTTTTACTGGAGTCCTTGGAGGCAAAAGAGGAAGAAGCTCAAGCTTTTGTGGATGATTTTGCCAAGTGGCTTACACGCATGGAATATGAGTACATGGAGGAATTCCGCTCCGAGTTACAATATCGCCTTGCCTTAGCCTTGGAACTTGAAGACGAAGAAGACGAACGCAACCGCCTCTTTGTAAAACTCAGTGACGGTCTTGCTCGCACCAGAGAACAATTTACCCGTAAATTAGACGCACTCTTTGCCTCACACGGTGCTTTTGACGCCGCATTCTGGGAAGAAATCGAAGAGCTTTTCATTATGGCTGACGTGGGCTTTGAGTCCAGTATGGAACTTATAGACCGCTTAAAAGACGGCGTGCGTCGCCAAGGCTTAACACAGCCGCAAGAATTGCGCGGTGTGCTTCAAGAAGAGCTCACAAAGATTTTCCAAATCCAAAGACGCACTCTTTCTTTCAAAGCGCCAGAAGTGGTCATGATGATTGGGGTCAATGGCGTAGGTAAGACCACAACCATAGCAAAACTTGCACACCGTGACCGTATGCAAGGCAAAAAAGTGCTTATTGCCGCCGCCGATACTTTCAGAGCCGCCGCCACAGAACAGCTTGGCGTGTGGGCCGCACGTGTGGGCGCGGATTTTCACAGCAAAAACACAGGCGCAGACCCTGCCGCTGTGGCTTTTGAAGCTATGGACTTAGCTTTACGTGATGGCTATGATGTTTTGTATGTGGATACGGCTGGCCGCTTGCAAACCAAGGTAAACCTTATGGAAGAGCTCACAAAAATACGTAATGTTATAGCCAAAAAGCATCCTGGTGCGCCGCACAGATCTATATTAGTGGTGGACGCCACTACAGGGCAAAACGCTCTTTCGCAAACCAAGCTCTTTAAAGAAGCCGCTGGCATAGATGAAATTATTCTCAGTAAGCTGGACGGTACAGCCAAGGGCGGTGTGGCTATTTCTGTGGCTATGCAATTCCAGATTCCCATTACCTATGTGGGACTTGGAGAAAAGCTTGAAGACTTACGCCCCTTTAATGGAAAGGATTTTGCATTAGCCCTTTTGGGAGAAGCTCCCGCGTCAGAATAGTGGCAAAAAATACCGCCCCTTGTAAAAACGCATATATGTAGGTATAAATACGGGGAAAGTTGGCCTATGCAAACTTTCCCCATAAAAATAAATATAATAGAGGTTTACAGTACGAGATTCTCTTGCTTAATAGCCCCTTCAGACTTCACACGCTCTAAGAGTTCAGAGAAGGTGGCTTTGACATTTTCGCGAATGTCGCCGGCAACGATAAGGAAAAGAACGTCGTCACCCGGTTGGAAATCACCCTCAAGAGCGTCCCAAACAATGGCAAAAATACCGGGTCTTTTTTCCATTTCTTGACAAATCTCGCGTATTTTATCCTTGTTGTGACGAACAGTCAGGGAAGTTACAGTTTTTCTCTCTTGGCGAGACCAACCGCGTACTACACCATTATGTATAAGCATCATGCCCACATTGTCTGTAAATCCTGGGCGTTGTTTGAGGTCTGCAATGGCTTTATTAATATCCATAAAAAGGCTCCTTTAGTATATGAGGTAAATCATGGCTGTTTTTTCCAATCTCTTAGCCAAGCTTTCCAAGCCTACAGAAACTCGCATGAGTACGCAAGGCTATGTATTATGGTTCAGCTGGCAAAATAATCTTGATCCGATCATAAATCAGACCCTACAAAACTACGGCGGCATGTCTATCGTGTCTGATCACGAGCAATCAGCGTGGTTTTTCTTCAACAAAGACGTTTTTCTCGCTTTAGCGCGTCTTTCCGTGTGGGCACGTTTTAATACTTTAACGGCTTCTGTGCAAGTGCTGCAAGGGCGCCTACAATTTGGCCTGCGTCAAGAAGTTTCTGTAAGTCTTGACGCCAAGTTAGAGCAACAAGAAGTTTTTCCGGGAAAACAATTTGATATAATCATACACGCCAAAGCTATGGAAGGGGATATGAACTTCCCCGGCATTACCTTCTCTAAGCTGGCGCTCAAGCAAGGTATGGCTGTAGCAGATTGGTTCACCATCGAAGCAGACACACGCTTGCCTTACACCTCTTCTCAAGGTTGGTACGGTGTCCTGCGTCCTTTAGGCAATCCTTTGGACCCTGCTTTTCAAAAAGCTTGGCCGCATATGCAAGACGCTTTGATGGAAATTTTCAAAGCCGATAAGCTGAAATTCTTGGTAAATAATGGCTATATCATGGTCATGGTGGAAAACTTGTCTGTTTTGCGTACATGGCTCAGTGAAATGCTTATGCGCGTAGAAGATATCAAGCAAAATACCAGCGAGCACTACTGGCCTTTTTTAACGGTTCTTGTAGACCGTAAGGGATTGAACTTTAACAATGACTTGTATAAAAAAATAGGTATTCAATGGGACAGACTCAGCCCAGATTACCCTTATACAAGTTATCGCACAGGCTATCTTTTGGGTGAAGGCTTTATTGTTCAAGATATTCGTTTTTCCAACAACCATACCAGCATGGACGCATGGTGCACAGTGGGCTTGGGAGACTCTGTTGCTAAAACGCCCTCTATTCCTGTTACTATGGCAGGACAGTTAGCCGCAGGCGATGAAAAAAATTGTTTTTTCTGCGGTATTAACACACACCTAGCCAAAGACTGCCCCACCTTCCTTTTGCCAGATTTTGAATTAGAAGACCCCAATATTGCTAGCACCTTAGATTTAGACTCCATCAATGCGGCTTTTCGTGCCATAGAACAAAGCGCCGCCTCAGGAGATATTCCCTATAAAAAAATCCTAGAAGCAGGCGACGACAGTTCAGAAGTTTTAAAAACTATTTTTGATATTAACTTCTTTTTACAGCCGCGTTCCATGCCTTATATGTGGCTAAACCGCGGAAAAGAATCGGGAAAACTGCGCGAAGCACAAACCTTACAGCGCGATGAACATGTGGTGTGGGAATTTTACGACGTGTTTATTAAGGGTGAAGCCGATTCTATGCCGGGGCTCATTAAAAATTTGCAAGAAACCATGGTGCGCAATCCACGAGATATGCGCCTACGAACCTTGCTTGGTTTTATTTATGTGTACTTAGGGCAAACTTCGCGCGCACAAGCCGCCTTTAAAGAAGCCTCTACGCTGACAACCCTTGCCCCTTTGCAAGCATGGAATGAATTTTTACAGGCGCGCCTTGCCGAATCCGATGAGCATTTTTTAGAGGCCATCGAACAATACGGGCAGATTTTGCGTGTAGTTCCTCACTGGAAAAGCATACTTTATAGGCGCATTGTGTGTAAGGTAAAAATGGGCTTTGTGGAGCAAGAACAAGCGACTATCATCAAGCTTATCTCAGAAGAGCCACGCTATTTTAACCGTTATTTGCTTGACCCCGAAATAGCTCGCGGCAGACAAATGATTTTAATGCATTTGAATCCGCTGTGGCAAGACACAGAATTTCGCGCCGAGGCGGAAGCCAAAAAGGCAGAACTGCTCAATGAAAAAGTGGGCTTATGGTTCCCTCCTGCGCACCCAAGCTATATGCTGTTACGTTCGCAACTGGAAGAGCTTTTGCAAGTGGCGCGGGCAAAGAACTATGTTATGTTCTTAGAGGTCACAAGACTACGCCCCTTAGTAGAGCAAAAAATCGAAGAATTTATTCAACGACAAATTGAAGAATTGCAAGAACGCTACAAAGTATACTTAAACGAATTGCAAAAAATTCGAGACGAAGCTTCTTGGTTTCCTTTTCCTAAATTATTGAAAGATTTTAGTGCGGAGTTTAACGAAGCCGCTAGCGTCATTAACTGGGCTTTTGGCAGTAACTTTCAGGAAGCAGAAAACTTCAAACAAGCCCAAGCCTCCGTCAAAGAGGTAGAAAGTTTATTGCGTGGCTTAAAAAGACGTTTGAACACCTTACGAGCCTTGCGCGACGGCACACTTTTTGGCATGACTCTTGTGAAGACGTTTTTATGGATAGAGGCCATAGGCTTAGTCATATGCTTTGTCACTGTGCCTTCCATTGTGCTTTTTGGAGATGACCTTGGTTTAGGCTGGCTCAAAAGTATTCTTGCCACACAACAATGGGAAATTCAAAAAGTCCTTGTGGGTATTGTGACTATTATTTCTTTTGCTTTAGCCATGCTACGCTCTACTGTAACTTTTGAAAGACAGCGTAAAAAGTTTTTGGATCAAGCCAGAGAACAGCGTGAGCGTTTACAAAGTGAAAGAGTGAACCGCATTCGTAAAAAGCGCCAAGCCGAAGCAGAGCGTACTGCCAAAGAACGCAAAGAAGCCGAAGAAAGGGCTTTACGTCGTCGTTATGAAGAAAGTTAACTGTTAATAACATTGAAAGGATATATATGAAACGTACTCTTATTTCTAAAGCTCTTGCCGCCGCAGAGCCTTTAGAGCGTATTGTCATTAAAGGTTGGGTGCGCACTCGTCGCGATGCCAAAGGTTTTAGTTTTTTAGAGCTTAATGACGGATCTTGTCTTGCCAATATTCAGTGCATTGTGGACGAAGGCACGCAAGCCTATGCAGAAATGGGCGCAGTGAACACAGGCGCCGCTGTATGCGTGGAAGGGGCGCTTGTAGCTTCTCTTGGAAAAGGGCAAAGTTTTGAGGTTCGCGCAGAAAATCTCACGGTATACGGCCTTGCCGACCAAGAAACTTTTCCCCTTCAAAAAAAGCGCCATTCCGACGAATTTTTACGCACCATAGCCCATTTACGTTCACGTACCAATAAATACGGCGCCGCCTTTCGTATTCGCGCTGAAGCAGCTATGGCAGTACATGAGTATTTTCGTAAAGAAGATTTCTATCATGTGCATACACCCATTTTAACAGGCTCAGATTGTGAAGGCGCCGGCGAAATGTTCCGCGTCAGCACCTTGCCCTTGGGCGAAAAATCCCTTGAAAAAGATTTTTTTGGCAAGGAATGCAATTTGACTGTTTCAGGTCAATTAGAAGCTGAAGCTTTAGCTTTGGGCCTAGGGCGTGTGTATACCTTTGGTCCTACCTTTAGAGCAGAAAATTCCAATACCCCACGCCATGCGGCAGAGTTTTGGATGATAGAACCAGAAATGGCCTTTGCAGACTTACACGACGACATGGATTTAGGCGAAGGACTCACCTGCCATGTGGTAGAGCATGTGCTCAGCAAATGCGGAGATGATGTGGCGCTGTTCAATAAATTTGTGGACACAGAGTTAGTAGAGCGTTTGAAACAGATGATTTCCAAGCCTTTTGCCCGTGTTTCTTACCGTGAAGCCGTGGAAATTTTACAAAAGAGCGGCAAAAAGTTTGAATTCCCTGTGGCATTTGGCACAGATTTACAAACCGAGCACGAACGCTTTTTAGCTGAAGAATATTATAAGCATCCCGTCATCGTATATGATTATCCTAAGGATATTAAAGCCTTTTATATGCGCCTCAATGACGATGGGGAAACCGTAGCGGCTATGGACATACTTGTGCCGCGCATT
>CAYJFR010000026.1:0-18084 GCA_964369335.1 uncultured Desulfovibrionaceae bacterium
CTTCAGTAGCAGACCAAGGAAGATTGCCAACATAGATCGATTTAGGCATGGAAAATTCCTCTCAAAAAAATTTGTTATTCGCCCGTACAGTTCAAGACATTTGAGCTAGCACGGTGCGACTCATAGATATACAAGAACACTCTTTGCTGTTCATGTCAATGTATAAGATGAGAAAATGCTCATATTTTACTAAAATAAAAAAATATTTCATTCAAAGGTCTTGTTTTAATTGGTAAATCTTATACAAAAAAATAAAGCAAAATAGCGCTATTTTGGCGAAATTTTGTGTAAAAAATTTGTGAAAAAATACTTTTAGACTCTTTGTCTTGCCCAAAAAAGATAAACACCTCTCGTTAAGGAGTAAAAAAAAGAAAAAAAAGAAGGCCCCATACTGCTGTTAGAACAGAATGGAGCCTTAACTATAGTATTTTACTACATATTAACTTTTAGTTCCTAGGTAGGTCTTCATAACCTCATTGAGCCTATCAAGATCTACAGGCTTTGCTACGTGGTCATTCATGCCGCTTTCCATGCATTGGTCAATGTCGTCGCGGAAGGCATTGGCAGTCATGGCAACAATGGGGATAGTGCGTGCGTCAGGTCTGTCGAGCTGACGAATGGTCTTGGCTGCGTCATGACCATTCATATTGGGCATTTGAAGGTCCATAAAAATGAGTGAGTAATGCCCTATGGGTGAGGCGGCAAAAACATCTACTGCTTCTTGACCGTCTGCGGCTTCATCAATGGCGCATTCAAAGGGAGAGAGAAGCTCCATAGCGATGATTCTGTTAATGTCCACATCGTCCACCAGCAAAATATTCTGATTAGGAGCGACAACTAAGTCTCCAGTGCCTACAGTTTCGCTGACACTTGTTTCTATATCTTCGGTAATCCATAGCGCAAAGGAGAATTCACTGCCCTTGTCAAGCTGAGAGCTTACATGAATATCACTGCCAAGGAGTAAGGCAATCTTTTGGCTGATGGAAAGCCCAAGACCTGTACCGCCATAATGGCGTGTAATATGGCTGTTAGCTTGCTCAAAGGGGTTAAACAGCTTCTTGATAGCTTCTGGAGATATACCAATACCGGTATCTTTTACTGAGAAGAAAATAAGGCTTTTGCCGTCTTTTCTCTCTTTAAGGTCCACTGTAAAGTCAATGACGCCCAGTTCTGGAGTAAACTTAACGGCATTACCCAAAAGGTTAATAAGGATTTGGCGCAGACGTAAGCCGTCTGAAATATAATTTTCGCAAGGTAAGCTACTGACATTAACCTCAAAGTTGATGTTTTTGGCATCACAGCGAGGACGGATAATGACAGACACTTCCTCTACCAATCTAGGTAGGGAGAAACTTTCTTCACAAAGCTCAATCTTTCCGGCTTCGATTTTAGAAATATCTAAAATGTCATTGAGTAAGCCTAGTAAGTGCTGTGAAGACGACTCAATTTGCGCAATATGCGGTGATATTTCACCTGTATCGCAGGTACTTCCGGTGAGTTTACGCTTGGTAATATTGGTCATGCCCAAGATAGCATTCATAGGAGTACGGATTTCATGGCTCATGCGCGCCAAGAATTCACTCTTGGAGTCACTGGCCTTATTGGCTTCTGCCACGGCGTTGATAAGGTCGCGTTGCATTTGACGCAATTCTTTTTCAACGGTTACACGCTGGGTAACGTCACGCGCCACGCCGAGAATACCACGGAATTTATTATCAGGGGTGAACAGTGGCGTGCGCACTACGTCCAGAATCTCTTGGTGTCCGTCGGCGAAAGTCAGTCTTTCTTCAGAGTGCATAGCCGTACGATGTCCAATGGCTTCTTGGTCATTGCTTCGTATGGCTTCGTAAACGGCAGGAGGTAAGATGTGCGAAGCTTTTCTGCCGTGTACTTCTTCAGGAGTTTTGTTGAAAGAAGAAGCAAAGCGGGAGTTCACAAAGAGGAAGGTATCATTGGAACTCAAGTACCAAATCAAATCCGGTGAAGATGAAATAACGGTATCTAGCAAAGCGCGTTCGCGTTCGATACGCTCTTGCTCTGTGATAAGCATGGTCACGTCTTCAAGAACGATAATAAAGGCAACATTCTCTCCATCCTTACTGGTGAGATAGTTGACATTGCTCTTGTAGTAGGTGTGCGTAGGCACGTATTGAATAACGGTTTGCTCTCTGTCTTCCAAGAAGCAGGTTATGGGGTTAGAATCTTCATCAAAGGCGCTTACATCTGTGTAATTTTTGCCTATCATACCTTCTAACGTTGCGTCTAAAAGCTCCAATGCCATGGCGTTCATATAGATGACCTTGCCGTCAAGATCTGTGATGGTAGCAGGGCCTTTCACACTGTCTTCAATACTTTGCGAAAGCTCGTCCAAAGAGTCAGCCAAAACGCCAAGCTCGTCTTTTACAGGCTCGTTAAAGCGGAATTGACGCTCACCTTGGCGGAAACGTGTAATACCTGCAATAAGGTAGGTGATTTTTTGGGTAATGGTTGAAGCCATCCAAATGGCCACTAGGATAACCAGCAAGGTCATAACAATAGTGGATGTGGAAAGGCTTATGGTTGTTTCCCAAAGGTGTGCGGCAATGGTATTAAAGGTGTCTTGAGCAGCTGCGTCAAGTTCTTGGTCGGTGGCTGTAACAATTCTTTGAATTTCTTTTTGCGTTTCAATGGCAGGGGCGTGGAAGTTTTCAATGCCCGAGGTGGCTGTAATAATACCAAAGCCACGCTTGGTGTCGCCGTACTGCCCTGTATAATAGGGGATAGCGGCTGTGGTGGTGAGTTTCCAAAGACCAGACCATAGAATAAGGAAGGAGCCAGAACCGCCGTCCTTAGTGGCGTGATACCAGTCTGTACATTGTGGCGCAAAATTTAAATATCTACAGTCTAAGCCGAAAAGACCTTGTTGCATAAGCGGTACAGACGGCTTTCTGTCACGGCGTTGGTCGTCAAAAGTGGGAACATCTTCAATGAATTCCGCATAAGGTTTTCCGCTGGCTTGCCATTCGTCGTAAATTCTATTTTCAAGCCACGGCACTTGTAATTCACCGGTTTTGGGGTCGTGCCCTGCAATGGAGTGGTGACGCGGGTGAACAATATTACGTCCCTTATGGTCCCAAATGAACACATAGTCGCCTTCGATAGGGTCAGAAAGCTCGGTATAGCGTTCGGTTTTGGGGGTTAAATGATTAACCAATTCCATGATGTGGTCATGATTAAGGGCAAGGGTTACATAGCCGATGATTTTTTCCCCTTGTACCACAGGTGTTGCCCAACGCACTACGCCTTGAAAGCGTTTGCCATGAGGATTTTCAGGGCCGGCAAAAGCGACTTTTTCTGGTTCAAAGGGAACGTTTTTCTTTTTAGCACTTTCTGGTGTATACATGCCGATAAAGGGTGTTCCAACGTATTCGCCAATAACATCAGAAACATAGATTTCACCAGCTTTGAGGTCTTGGAGCTTTTGGAAATAGTCTTCTGAATTGACAAAAGTATTCTTCTTATCAGAAATGTTCCTCAGTTCAGGATTCATAATGTCAGATGTGACAATTTTGATTTTTTCTTGCCCTGTGAGGTCCACAAAGGTCATTTCTAAATAAAGGGGCTTATTTTCATAGGTAAAATTGTCTGGCTTACGATAATGAAAGCGCGTGGAATTTTGCTCAGAGGCGTATGTAAGGTCAGGTGCTGAATTAGGGTTTTGTGTAGGAACCCAAGAGTTTCCATCTTCTGACAAGACCCATTCATTTTGGACAAGAATAGGACCTAATTTATTCTTTATAAAAATTTCATAGATATTTTTGTCTACGGGAAAGGCGGCAAGGGTGCGAATGTCATCGTCACGTGAATACAAGAAGTTTGCCACTTTTTGGGCGGTATCGGTGGTGAGGCGTTCAATTTCCTGCGTTCCTCGATCGTCCAAAGCGCGTACGGCGTCATCTACGGCGAGTTTTCCCGCTTCTGTAAGCTCGTTCACGGCTTTATCGGCCATTTTCTGTGTGCGGTCTTTCATTTCATCGCCAAGGTTCAAGGCTTGCTGCCATGCCACAAGGGCAATGAGCACCAAGGGGAGAACCTTAATAATGATAAAAATGAAAATAAGTTTGGCACGCATGCCAAGGCCTAATTTGGTGAGAAAATTCTCAAAAGACGATGAGATATGTTTTGAACTCATTTTATACCTATACACCTTTCATTGGGCTGTGAAAAAAGCAAAAAATAGCGGATTATACTGAAGAAGTTAGAAGAATCTCGAATCATTGCGTCGCATAACATAAGCAAATACACAAAAAAACACCACCTGTCACCTATTAAATAGAGTAGTAAGCTATGTATTGCATATGGTAAATATAAGTTTGTTATGTGTGAAGTCAATGTATCTTTATGGTAAATATATGGCAAAAAGCGCTGCCATAATCAAAGAAGGTAGCATGTTACCAATACGGATTTGCGTGAGTTTGAGTGTATTTGTGGCAATGGCAAGCATAAGTACGCCACCTGTGGTAGTTATTTCTGTAAGTACAGGCGGGGTGAGTGTGCTTACTAAAAAGCTAGCCCCAAGGGTTATAATTCCTTGATACACAAAAACGCTTATACCCGAAAAAAAGACGCCAAATCCAAGACCTGCTGAGAGGATAATGGCTGCAAAAAAGTCGATAATGGACTTAGTATGCAAAATATCTCTGGAACCTTGAAGACCTTCTTCAATGGAGCCTAAAATGCCCATGGCACCGATACAAAAAAGCAAAGAGCCTGTGACTAAACCTTCGGTAAAGCGTGGATTGGCAGAGCCTACAAGTTTTTTAAGTGTATCTCCTAGGCAAATAAGTCTGTCCTCAATGCGCAGTATTTCCCCTAAAATACTGCCGCAGACAATGCTTCCTATGGTGATAATACTTCTTTCGCCCACAAGAGCCAATTTCATACCCAAGACAAAGATACACAGAGCTATACCTTGAAATATCAACTCACGCATTTTTTCTGGCATGCGGGCGCCAAAAGCTAAGCCTAAAAGCGCCCCTGCCATAACAGCAATGCCGTTGATGCACGCTCCTATGGGAAAAATCATGCTTTTTCCTCGTCTGAAGCGTGGGCTTTGGCGTCAGTAAAGTCATGAATTTGGGCGCTTTCTTCATGAGAAAAATCTTCTTCTGTATCCAAATTTACCATATCCTGCTCTTGTGCGCCCCCTTCTTGTGCGCCCCCTTCTTGTGCGCCTAAGATACCGCGCGCCACAGGCACAGGCGCTGTCCATGTGTTGGGCATAGGGGCGGTGAGTTGCGCTTTTTCACCAAGCCAAGGGTTAAAATAGCCAAAGGTGAGCCAAGGGCAAGCCTTACGCAGACGTTTTCTAAAGTTGGTAAATCCTACGGAAGGCCCCATGGGAATATCTTGCAATAAATTTAGATACATCTCTGGGTCTATATTAAGGTTGCGTAATTGTATAAAGCTGACGCCGCCTTGTCCTACCAGTTGGGTGAGGGCTTCTAATTCTTCTTCTGTGTCTGTAATGCCGGGGAAATACAGTAAATTTAAGGAAACGAAAACGCCGCGTTCACGAGCTGCCGCTATGGAAGCGCGTACATCTTCAAAAGTATAGCCTTGCGGACGGTAATACACATTATACACTTCCTCTCTGGCAGAGTTCAAACTCACGCGTAAAGAGGTGAGACCAGCGTCGGCCAGTGCCGCCACAGCTTGAGGGCGGGAGGCGTTGGAATTAAGATTAATGGTACCGTTTTTGCTGAGAGTTTTGTCTGCGCGGAAAAGTTCTATGGCTTCCTGCAAAATAGGCGCATTGGTCAGCGGCTCACCTTCACAGCCTTGTCCAAAGGAAAAGATGGGCTTTTCTTTTTCATTGCTGGCGTGATGGCGCATAACTTCTACAATTTCTGCGGCGGTAGGGCAAAAATCCAAACGACATTGCGGTGTGGTCACAATGGGAGAACCTTCTTCTTGTTGAGAAATACAGCCTATACATCGGGCATTGCAGGTGCGGGAAGTAGGCAAGGGCGCTTCGTGACGTCCCAAGGCGAGATTGCGCGCCGCAGGACAGTCATATTGTAAGACACATTTTTGCATAATATGCTGTATAAGGCGATTGTCGGGAAACTTTTGCATAAGTTCGCGCACATTTTTTGTCAAAATATTGCGTTTCACCTTACGAAATTCTTGTCTGGTGTCGGTATCTACTTTTTTGGCGCAAATATAAAAACGCCCGCGGGCATAGCCTACAGCGCCATAGGCAAAGAGGGGTAATAAAGGAGCGCCTTTATCTGTGTCGTAGGCGGGGTGTGCTGTGAGTGTATGCGCAGGAGCGGCAAAGGCGGCCACGGCAAGGTCTTCAAGCACTTCCATCTCTCCAGTTTCTTCATTAAGCCCCACAGCGCGCCGCTTGGGAAGATAAAAAAGCTCGCTCTCTGGCGGCAGAGGCATAAGTTCGTCGGGGCGCGGCAGTCCCCATTGTTTTCCTGTGCGGCAAACCATGAGTAAATCAGGGTGATCGTAAATATTGCCTTCAGCGTCGGCAACAACAAGATGGGGGCGTAAAGGTGGTGTGCTCATACTTATCCTTGATTCTGCAAAAAAATTGCAGTACATATTTTTGTGACAAATAGTGTTGTCAGTGTTTTTTTATATTTTGTGCAGCGTCGCACCAACATTGAGGTATACAAAAGGGCTTACTATGTCTATGATGATTTTTGGAACGTTGTTTTTTTTAGGGCTCTTTATTATGTTTGTTTTTATCCTTTTTGGGCAAGAAAAAGTCGTCAAAACTGTTCGAAAAGAAATGGAAGAACAACGCGCGTACATGGCTCTTTTGGAACAGCGTTTAGAAGGGCTTGAAGCGGCGCAAATGGCGTCTTTGCAGTTGACCGACCAAATGGCAGGACATATGGCGGGGCAAGTGTCTGGGCATACAGGCGCATCTGCTTATGCCTCTTCCGGAAATATTGATTTGTCTGGCGTTGCCGCCATGTCCCAACAAATGCCAGATATGCGTCATACACATGCCGCTGCTGGTCGAGGCGCCGCTCACGAGCGTGTTTCCTCTGCGCCACAAAGAGGGCAGATGAAGCCTGTGGGAGCAAAAGATAAAGACATGGAACTTTTTATGGCGCCTCCTCATAGATAGGCTTGTTTTCTTTATTAAAAAATACCGCGGGACGCTTGTAAATAGGCGTGCCGTAAAGATTCTTGCGGTACAGCCTCTGCAAAGAGTAAAAAGAGTGGTTTGAGCCACATATTGCGAATGTCTTTGGCTGCCTGGCGCCGAGACTGTATACATTGTTGCCTATACTCGTGACTAAGCCCTTCAAAAAAATCTGTAAAACTTTGCGCTCTGTGAGCAGCTCTATGCCCTGCATTGACAACTTCTAAGCCGCAGTGTGCCATATCTACTCTGCGTTGTTCTTGCTGAAGTAAAGATTCTATACCTGCAAGTGCGCTGTCTATATCATTCATATCATAATAAAAAACGTGCTTGTCATGGGTGAAAATCTCTGTAGCCCCATGTCCTATAAGCGGCGTTACAAGGCAACTTCCACAGCCCAGCGCTTCAAAAGTGCGAAAGTTTAAATCGCCGTGTTCACAGCAATTCAATATGATTCGTCCTTGAGGAAAGAGTTCGGCATAGTTGCCGCGTGTGCAATGTACGGGAATATATTTTTGCAGCTCTTGTAAAAAAGTGTGACGCTTGGGAGTGATTTCACTGTCTACTGTGCCTACAAAAAGGCAGTCCCATATGGGCTGTATATGTGGGCGAGGTGCGTCTGTATCCTTAGCAAAAGCAGGGCTCCAATGAAGATTTTTTTCTTGAAGCCTTTTGCCATAAAAAAGCGGTATATGGTCTTTAAGACTCACAAGACAGGCGTCAAAAGCTTGCGCATAATAGGGATACCAGCTGTGAATGTGCGTGTCTATGGCATAAAAAACAGTGAAACAAGGAAAATCTTCTATGCCGAGGACAAAGGGCGGGCGGCTTTTATCAGACACAAGCACCACGTCAGGTTCAAAGCCAGCCATGTGTACAAGGTCGTCCCAAGTAAAAACACGAACTTCTTCAAAATTAAAGAAATGTACCTGCCAAGGATGGGGGAGGCAGTGTGCGAGAGAATCTTGAAAAAAAGGACTTCCTATCCAAAAAAGTTTACGCAAAATGAGAGCCTTTGCTGTATTTTGTTTATTGTTAGCAGGTGGTACACTTCTTTACGTGTTGCGCCTCATGCTCAAACAATATATAAGGAGGGCGCAATGTACTTTGTCAACTTGTTAAGCAACATATCTTTCACATGGGTACTCGTCAAGTGCAGACTCCTCATATACAAAAAGATACGAGCGCAGCGTCAGCTTCTTCTCGTACAAAATTTCATCTAGTAAAAGTGCTTGGGCGTTGGCTTGCGTATGTTCTTACGGGCCTATGCAGTCTTGTTCTTTTGCTTTTTATTGCGCTATACGTGTGTATAAAATTGTATCCTCAAGAAATCAGTCAAGAAATTTCTGAAAATTTGGCGGTGCACACCAATGCAGAATTGACTTTTTCCAGTATAGACTTTGCCTTATTGCCTTTGCCCGCATTGTCCTTGGCTGATGTGCATGTGCAGCATGAAGATGTCACCTTAAAGGTTGCTTATGCCACATTAGAACCGTCCTTGTGGACATTGTTTCAAGGCAAATTTTCCTTGGGAGCTATTTCTTTATGGCGTCCTGTTTTTTATTTGAAAGAGCAAGCTTTATCTTCTGTGCCGCCTGTGGCAACTAGTATAAATCCCTCAGAAAATATTACAGAAAAAGCACCTGCACAAGACAGCTCACAAGAAAATGTCGTACAAGGAGCTTTAGAAGAACACATGCCGCCCACAACTGCCCATGTGGGAGAGTTGGTGCAGTATTTTTTTGAAAATCTCGCCACGGTTATTCCTTCTTTTGCTTATGGTTCTTCGCTGGAGATTTTGCACGGCGGCGTGACTTTGGAGCAAGACCTATGGTCTGTGGTTTGTAAGGATATTAACACTAAGCTTGAATTGGGAGCTTTGGGCGCTTTAGAGGGTGATATTCACTTTGAAGACACCTTTATTGAGATGGCGCAAAAACCGTATGCTCATATGCTTTCCTTTATTGTGACTCTTTGGGGAGATGTGGACGATGCTGTGCATCTTCGTGTGCAAGGGCAGGGAGCTGTGGCGGATATGCTCGCCAATACTCGTGTGGATATGACGGTAAGTTATACCATATCAGAGGGTTTGACTGGCATGATGTCCAAGGTATTACCGTCTTTTTCGTCAGACTTACTCCCTTTTTCATCAGATGAAAACAGCGCGGAGCACACAGCAGATACTCAAGGTATTAGTCGGCCTGTGAGTCAGCCGACTGCACAAGAAAATACTCACGGTATTCTCAACGCTCAAGCTGTCTCAGATGCCGAACACAGCCCTTTACAGATGACATGGGATATACAAACTCATCTTTTATGGCATGATGAGCCTATTGCTGTGCAAAGTGTAGGTAAAATTCACGGTGATTTGCGTAAAGCTTTATACTTACAAGATGTACATGCACAATTAGAGCACGATGCCGCGCAACTTAACGGAGTCTTACAGCTGGAAGATTTAGAAGATCCCGTTCTTACAGGGCATATTTATGTGCCTAGATTGAGTTTAACGCAGTGGTTCGGCTTTGCTAGGCATATGCCGCCAGGTTTACAACACGCTTTGCATAAAGTACGCGGCGAACTTGAGTTTACTATCACCAAAGAAGGCTTGACCGTACCGCGTTTGAAAGCCACAGCGGCAGAGGCGGCTTTCACTGGTCAGGGCGGCGTGGCTTCTTGGTCCAATGCTGTGGTATTTTTAGAATTGCTCACACCAGAGATTTTTTTGGGCAAGGTGTATCCTGAGGCTGAAGGCGTGAAGATAGAGGCGCCGACTTTTGTTCATAAACCTCTGACGCCTATGCCTGGAACACCTGAGGCGGCGGCGGACACAGGGGTGAGCGTGAGCTATGATATTAATGTGGCGGCGCAAAAAATGTATGCGTGGGATTTGCCTATGGAGGGAATGCATTTTCGTGCTTGCCCCATAGAACTTGATAGAGAAAAATTTTCTAAAAAACATAAAGATGCCGCTGTTCTTTCAGGAAATGTTGAAAAATTTTTTGGAGGAAGAGCTGAAGGTAAGGCGCTTTTATACCGCTCAGAAGACGATGAGTCAGCTTATGATATTACGGCGCTTTTGCGTAATGTTCGCGCAGAAAAACCTGTGGCGCGTATTCTAGGACAACAGCTTATAGGCGGACGTATGTCGGCTGACGCTACCGTGACGGCTAAAGGCGTGTATGCAGGGGAATTCTTGGTTTCCTTGGGAGGCTCAGCTTCTTTGCGAGTAGACAATGGTAATTTCTATTCACGAAGCAAGAGAAAAGTACCTTTTAAGGTTATGACTTTGGCGGGCACAGTTTCGGGAAGAAATCCTGAAAAGGTCAAGGGCAGTGTGTGGCCGTCTAAATTACTTTATTCTGGAAATTGGCGTGCCACCTTGGATACCAAGGATATTTCAGCCAAGAGTACATGGAATGGCGCTTTAGAATTTACGGGCGCCGATTATGGCACGGTGGCTTTACGTAATATCCCCGGCAAAGTTTCTGTTTCTTTTGCGCCAAGCTTGACCACCTTACCCCACGCTACGGATGTGGATTTCACGGGAGAGCTTTCTTTAGATACTACTAAGGGCGTAGTTTCTTTACGTAAGGGCAAGGGAACGGCTACCAATTTGGCTAATATGCAGGTTTCTGGCTCTGGCTCATTAAACTTTTCGCGAGATATAACGTGGACGGCTAGCGTTCAGAGTAAGACTAATGCCATTTCTTCGGTGCTGGCGCGATTGGATGCGGACGGAGAGAGTTTGCTTCCGAGAACAGCGCCACAACAGGCGAGCCTAAATATGCAATTAGCCTATGCCAAGAATTTATTGCGTATGGAAAAAATCCAAATGAAATTGGACACTACACTTATTACAGGATCTATGCGTAGAACGTTCACTTCAAAACCTGCATGGTCTTTTGACTTAGCTGCCAATGAATTTGATTATGACAAAATCATTCGTGGCAAAACTACAGCGGCGCAAAAGGCCGCAAAGCCCACAGCAGCGGAAAAAGCCGCGGCAAGCAAACCTCTTTCGTGGAAATGGCTGCAAGGTCTTGAGGCTAAAGGCGATATACGCATAGGTACATTCCTTATGCATAAAGTTCGAGCTAAAAACGTGGCGGCACCTGTGCGTATCAGTGCCAATACGCTTAATTGTACGCCGACCAAAGCCACATTTTACAATGGTGATACTGCCATAAATTTTAAGGGCACCGTTAAAGGCGGCGTTTTGCAAACACAACTGGGCGCGGTGGTGAAAAAGGCCAATCTTTTTGCTTTGAGCGAAGACCTTGGCCTTGAAACTGTTATAGCCGGTAATACGGATTTTTGGTTGTCAGCCCAAGGGGGGATTAGTTCCAGTGCTGATATTCCTAGAGCTTTTGACGGTACGTGGCGTTTGCAGGTGCGTGACGGATTTATGCAAAGTAAGGATAAAAAAGGGAAACTCACAGGTAAGCCCACATATATTTCTAATTTGAGCGATGCGGGAACCATCACAAAAGGAGTTTTGCACAGCTTGAACTTTTTATTGCAAGGCACAGGTATAGCTGCCACAGGCAAGGGAAAGGTTGACCTTGTGAAAGATACGCTGGATATGCGCCTTGTGGTGAGTACAGGAGGATTTTCTGATATTCCTGTGCGTTTTCATGGCTCTTTTGACGATCCTCAGCGAGATGTGGATACAGGAGCTGTGTTTCTTTCTGCTTTAGGAAGTTTGGGTACAGGCGTTTTTGATATTATTGGCGCTATTTTTGGGGCTTTTTTTGGCATATTTAAGTAATAAAGGGTGTTTTTTTAGACAAAAAGAAAAAACTTTGCTGTATTTATGAAAGTGTTGAAAGAAGTGTTTGCATAGAACGTCAGCCTATGGCATAGTATTTGTATAGCTACATTGTTCAGTGCTTTGCATGCTTTTTCAGTGTATTTGCGTGTGTTGCAGGTGCTGGCGTATAGGTAAATTTTGCAATAAAGGCTGACATTATGGCATTAGAGCTCCGTCAACAGTTAAAACTTTCGCAACAGCTTATTATGACACCGCAGTTGCAGCAGGCTATTAAGCTTTTGCAACTTTCGCGTTTAGAACTGGTAGAAACTGTACAGCGTGAGCTTTTAGAAAATCCTTTTCTGGAAGAAGGGCATGAAGAAGCCTTTGACACAGAAAAAGCAGAAGTGCGTACTGAAAAAAATGAAGATACTGCCTATGACGGCGAGCTTGCCAAAGGCGCCGACTGGGAAGACTATCTTGGCGAATTTGCCTCTTCTCCGCGCAACAGTGCCTCACGTGAATTTGAAGCCTTAGAAGACATTGCTTCTTTTGAATCTCGATATTCTGAAAAATCCTCCTTAGATGCGCATTTGCTTTGGCAGTTGCGTCTTTCCTCTACGTTAAACGATACGCAAAAAGACATAGGCGAGGTTATTATAGGTAATCTTTCTTCTTCGGGCTATTTGCAAGCGTCTGTGCAAGATGTGGCAGACATGACAAAAACAAGTTGCGAAGAAGTAGAAGATGTTCTGGCTGTGGTACAGCTTTTTGACCCCATAGGTGTGGCGGCGCGTTCAGCACAAGAATGCTTGATGATTCAATTACGTTCTTTGCGCTATGACCGAGATCCCATCCTTGTTTCCCTTGTGACTGACCATTTGGAAGATTTAGAGAATAAGCGCTATAAGCCTTTATTGCGCAAGTTTCAGCTCACTATGGAAGATTTAAAAGAGTACTTGTCTATTATTCAATCTTTGGAGCCTTTGCCTGGAGCTTCTTTTGGTGATAGTGATACTTCCTTTGTGAGCCCAGATGTTTTTGTGTATAATTATAATGGGGATTTTGTTATAATTTTAAATGATGATGGCTTGCCACATCTGCAACTGTCGGATACTCTGACAGAAGATATGGATACGCTCTCCTCACAGGACAAAGAGTATTGTTCTGAAAAGATGCGAGCTGCCTCTTGGCTTATAAAAAGTCTTTACCAAAGGCAACGCACATTGTATAAGGTAGTTGAGAGCATTATCAAATATCAAAGGCCTTTCTTTGAGCAAGGGGTGACACAGCTTGCACCGCTTATTTTAAAAGACATTGCCGATGATATAGCCATGCATGAGTCCACGGTGAGTCGTATTACTTCTAATAAGTATGTGGCCACACCCCATGGAACCTATGAATTGAAGTTTTTCTTCAATAGTGCATTGGCTCTTGATGATGGCAGTCAAGTAGGGTCTGAAAGCGTAAAAGCCTTGATTAAAAAGTTTATTGCTGAAGAAGATGCAAAAAATCCCTTAAGTGATGAGCGTATAGGCGAAATGCTGAAAGAACACCTCAAAGTGAATATTGCACGTAGAACCGTGGCGAAATACCGTACAGCTATGGATATTGCCTCCTCTTCGCGCAGAAAAGAGCATTTTTAGTGGTATATCTTGTGTAAAAAAATACTCTCATTGTAGGTCTACAAACCTACAAGAACCTAGGAGGATGTTATGAATATTGCCTTCACGTTCAAAAACTTTGAGCCTTCCGATCACCTTAAGAAGTACGCACGCCGCCGTTTTGAAAAATTAGGTCGCTTTTTTGGTAAAGCGTCCGGTCTTGATGTGCAAGTAAATTTAAGCGTGGATAAATTTCGTCATGTGTGCGATGTGCGCATTGGCGGCGAAGGATTGTCCTTAACGGCTACTGAAAAAACGGAAGAAATGTATTCTTCCATTGACCTTGTGCTTGATAAGCTGGAAGCACAGGTGAAAAAGCATGTGTCTCGTTTAAAGAAACATCATCGTCAAGCACGTGATGCCAAAGTGGAAATCTTCACATACAACTTTGGTGGTGAAAAAGATGATGAGCCCATTGGTACACGTCGTTTTGAGCCTAAACCCATGTCTTTAGACGAAGCTGTATTACAGCTAGAATCTGTGGGCAGTGAGTTTTTGGTTTTCTTACATGAAGAAAATCAGCGCATAAATGTGGTCTATCGCCGCCGTAGTGGAGATTACGGACTAATTGACCCTGTAGTATAAGCAAGCTAAGCCCTGCCGCAACTTAACGGGTGGCAGGGCTTTTTTTTATGAGGGCTTGACCTATGCAAGAAGAGATAACACATGCCCCTGTAGAAGCGTATGTGATTACAGGGCTTTCCGGAGCTGGTAAAAGTACAGCCTTACAAGTTTTTGAAGACCTTGGCTACTTTACTGTGGATGGTTTACCTGCCTCTCTCATGTATGAAATGGTACTTATGATGCGTCATGCATCCATGAGCCACTTTCGCGGAATTGCCTTAGGTTTGTCTTTGCACGGTTCAAATCTTGCTGAAAGTGTAAGTGACGTAATACAAAAATTATGCGAGCAAGACATTCAAGTTCATCTTATTTTTCTTGAAGCCGGTGAAAATGAATTATTGCGTCGTTATGCCACCACCAGAAGGCCACACCCTTGTGAGCGTGAAGGTTTAGGGCTTGAAGAAGCCTTAGAAAGCGAGCAACGTCAGCTCACGCCCATAAGAGATATGGCTGATATGGTGCTGGACACCACTGCTTATTCTATTCATGATTTACGTAGGGTTTTACAGCAACATTATGGGCAGCAAGGTAAAAGTAAAACATGTTTCTTTTTGCGCCCTTTAAAGGTGCATATTGTTTCTTTTGGCTTTAAATACGGCGTTCCCAAAGAAGCAGATATTTTATTCGATGTACGTTTTTTACCTAACCCTTATTTTGATGCACAATTACGATCTCTTAGCGGAAAAGATGCTGAAATAGATGCGTATGTGTTTAAAAATAATATGGAACAGGTGTTTTCGGAAAAACTTATGACCTTCATGCTCTTCACCTTGGGGCTTATGGAAGCTGAAGGAAGATATAGAGTGACATTGGCCATAGGATGTACAGGTGGCAGACATCGTTCCGTGGCCACGGTGGAACGTTTATATAAAACGTTAAAACAAGCAGGCTATGCCGTTTCTGTGGAACACAGGCATATGTCGTTAGATGTAGTTGAAAATAAAGCTTAAGGGTAAGATACACTCTTGTGAACATACAGGAGTTAGTATGTGCTCTATGGCATCTAGCTGGGGACAGCTAGGGGGAAGACATGAGTCAACATGAAAATCAAGTTGGTATAATAATAGTTTCTCACGGGGATTATGGCACAGCTACGTTACGCACTGCTGAACTTATTTTAGGCCCCATAGAAGATTGTGCCTCCATTTCTGTGGATGTGGCGCAAGAAGTAAGCGAAACCGTGCAACGTTTAGAAGATGCGGCTTTTCGCTTAGATAAAGGTGCCGGAGTTATTATTCTTACAGATATGTTTGGAGGCACACCCACCAACCTCAGCTTGGCTTTACTGTCAAAGCATAAGGTGGAAGTGGTAACAGGGGTAAATTTACCTATGCTTATTAAAGTTTTTTCATCGCGCACAAAGCCCTTACAAGAACTTGCTTCCATTGCAGGGGAAGCCGGTAAAAATGGCATAGTGGTAGCCGCAAAGATGCTCGATAGCAAGTAGTGCGTGTGTCATGATTATTGTTCGTGTAGATGATAGGCTTGTTCATGGGCAAGTTATAGAGGCTTGGCTTCCTTTTACGGAAGCTAAGCACCTTGTGGTGGCCAATGATGCCTTAGTACATGATGATTTGCGCCAACAAATTATGTCACTGGCTGTACCACAACATGTACACATTCACTTTATTGCTTTGGATGTTTTGGTACAATGTATAAGTGAGTGTGCCAAGGAAAAAGTATTTGTTTTACTGGAGTCTTTGCAAGATTTGGAAAGGGCTTTAGCCTTATACACTGCTCATATTACTGTAACTTCTGCGCCTAGCATACATGTTAATATTGGTAATGTATCCCACGGTTTAGATAAGCAAAAAATAGCTGCTCATGTATCAGTGACGCAAGATGAATATCAATTTTTACAGCAGATTTCGGAGAAATTTAACATGGATTTCCGTTCCGTTCCTGCAGAAAAACCCCGAGTATGGCATGATATCATTGCATGATCTAACTTCTCTTTTTTATCTTAACGCTTTTTTTCTCATGTGTATGGGGGCTTTTTTTTTGTCCTTTCGCACGCCTCACGCCTTAACATACATATAACTTTTTTCGATAGGCCACTCTTGGCAGCTTTTGTCATGGGTTTATGTACCCAGACATTACCGGAAGCTTTGGCATTAGGGCTGGTGTTAGAACTTTTTTGGATAGATGGCTTGCGTCTTGGAGGCGTAGTGCCACCTTCTGCTTCGCTTTCTTTTCTTTTATTGTACCCCTTATGTCTTATTTTTTCCTGGGATTTGCCACAACAAGTACCCATTCCCTTACTTCTTAGTATTATGTGTGCTCATGCAGCCGTGTGGCTGGAGCAGTGGCATAGAAGCGCCAATATGAGCTGTGATGCTCGTTTAGAATTATGGGCAGAAAATGAAAAAAATAAACACGGTATGAGCCCAGAACAAATAATGACTCAATCGCATTGGCGCGTGTTATGGTCGTCGGCTCTTTTATACATGGTTTGCTTTGGGGTGCTTTTTGGCCTTTGCTCTCTGATAACAGTGTATTATGGAATGCCATCCTTTGTGGGGCTTTTGTGGAGCGCTTTGTATGGTATTGGCTTATTGGGAGCCGTATTGGCTTTACGTACGCGCCGCGCCTACATTGTTCTAGCTTTTGCCCTAGGAGCTGTGCTTTTGTGGCAGATTTTGCCCTAACTTTCTGTGAATGTGCATGAAAAAGGGCAAGTCTTTTGTAAAAAGGCCTGCCCAAAACGTTTTTTTGAATAACTGTTAAAGAAGTTTAGTCATCGCCACCGTCTGAACCACCATCATCACTTCCGCCATCGTCATCATCGTCGTCATCGTCATCGTCATCGTGGCTTTTCTTTCTTTTGCCTTTTCCTTTTGAGGGACCCATTTTAGAACCTATTCGATACATGGCAATGAAAAAAATCAATGTCCAGATGCCTGCAAAGCCAAAGAAAATCCAATAGGCCCACTCTTTAGCACTGCCCGATGGCGGAGGATCGTTTGCAAAAAAGATGGCCACAATAAATGCTATAATAAGTAATGCAACAGATCCTAAAATATACAATGTTTTTTTCCCGCTCATACATACCTCTTAATGATTTTCTTTAAAAATAATAGTTTTCATGTTTTAAGAAAAACTTTTTTTGTTAATTGGCACAAGTAGCGAGAGCTTATGCATGGCAGCGAGTATGTTTGTTGTATGCTTTAAAAAGCATTGTATTGTATAAGGCTTTCCCGTGCAGGTTTTTTCATGGGGGCACCGGCGGTAACTGGTTTCCCTATGTTGAAGATGGCTTTAATTTTTTTGGCTCGAGGTACATTTAACAGTTTACGTACAGGTTTTTCAAATTCACTATAGGTAAATAAAATATCATTGAGGCAGGTGGCATAGCCCAATGCTGTGACGGTTAGTAAGATATTTTGCGCAGCCACGGCAAAGTTTTCGTCTTTAAAGTCACGGCGTAATTTGTTGGGAATATCTTCACTGAGGGCAATGATGGCTAAGGGAGCCAAATGAAGCTTGGTGATTTTTTGTAGCTCCACCAGTAAGCTTTTTTCCGTGACTATCACATAGGATGTGGTGCGTATATTCACGCCGGCAGGGGCTGCAATGGCCGCGTCTATAATGGCGTGAATGTCCGTTTCTGAGGGTATGTCGGCTTGAAATTCGCCGCGATAGGAATATCTTTGGTGAATGGCGTCAAAAAGATTCATAGGCACCTCATGCGTGTGTTATGGTTTAGTATGAAGTCTTATTCCTTTAGATATATTTCTTGTAAGCTGAAATAGACTTTTTGTCTAGAAGGGAGCTGACGGGTAGCTGTTATGTGAAGTTGCACAAGGGAGAAAGACCCAAGAGTGGATGGATGCGTTTTTGGTATGCATAAGGCTCACGCGCATCAATTAGTTGACGCTTAAAAACGCGTTTCCACT
>CAYJFR010000027.1:0-5299 GCA_964369335.1 uncultured Desulfovibrionaceae bacterium
CAAAAAATTTGGGCTGACTGTGTGCACTGTCCTAAGTATCCTGACTGTGATGAAACCGCTGTTATTTTAGATTTATAGGGTTAAAGATGAAGATTAAGGAAATACGTCCGCTTTTTACTGCGCAGATGATTGCTGAGCGCGTGAAAGCTTTGGCAGAGGAAATAGATGCTATTTACGGTAATGAGCCACTGGTGGTGGTAGGTGTCCTCAAGGGTGCTTTTATTTTTCACGCAGACCTTGTGCGCGCTCTGAAAAAAGAGCATGTGCAGTTGGATTTTTTGCGTATTTCTAGCTACGGTAGCTCAGACACCTCTTCTCATGTGGTGACCATCACCAAGGATATAGAAGTAGATATAGCCGATAAACATGTGCTTTTGGTGGAAGATATTATTGATTCTGGGCACAGTATGAAATTTTTGTATAATCTTTTTGCCATACGCCCTGTACGCTCGTTCAGAACAGCGGTGCTTTTGGATAAAAAAGAACGCCGTGAGGTGGAAATCAGTGCAGACTTTACGGCTTTTAGCATGCAAGAAGGCTTTGTTGTGGGTTATGGTCTAGATTATGCGGAAGAATATAGAAATCTTCCTGATGTCTGTGTGGTTATTCCTGAATAAAAGCTCTTTCATAGCTTTTTGGCGTAGTGAAATGCGTCCTAATAGATGTGCGTATAAGACTTTTGGAGTGTAAATATGGAAGTTCAGTGTCCTCAATGTCAAAGTAAATTTCAGCTTCCGGATGCTGTGGTGCGTCCCAATGTGAAATTACGTTGTTCTGTTTGTCAGCATATTTTTCGTTATCAAGAACCTAGCTCCGCGGGTGCAGACACGTTTTCCAGTGCTGCTCCTCAAGAGGCTCCTAGTTCTTTTGCGGAAAATTCTTTCAGCGGTATGGAGGGCGGTGCACAGCAGACGTCTAGTGGCAGTCATGGCGGCGGCAATACTGGCGGTGGCGGACTTGACGACTTTAGTCTTGATGGGCCTGCGCCTAGTCTTGATAAAGATCCTCCAGAGGGAAAGAAAAAATCCAAGCTTTTCTTGATTCTTATGATTCTTTTACTTTGTGCTGCGGGTGCTGGTGGTGGCTGGTGGTATATGGAAATGTACAAGCCAGAAGCAGAGCAAGCGGCGCAAGGTGCAGGGCAAGGCTCTAGTCTTACCTCAGAAGACGCTTCTGCCGCAAGCGTAAGTAAAATTACCATGCACGGCGTGCGTCAGTACTATGTGAAGAATGAGAAAGTGGGCAGTATCTTTGTGGTGGAAGGCGTTGTTACCAATGAATTTCCTGTAGCTAAGGATCTTATAGAAGTGGAAGGGGCGTTGTACGATGCTAATAAAGCCGTGCTTGTGTCCAAAAAACAATGGGCTGGCACAACGCCTTCTCTTTTCCAATTACAGGTACTTGGAGAAGAAGAGCTTGAGTCTTTTTTGAACAATGAAATTGAAATATTGACAAAAAATACCAATGTTCCTCCTCAAGGCGAAGTGCCTTTTATGGTTGTTTTTTATAATCCGCCTGCCAATGTGGCTGAATTTGGTGTGAGAGTTATTTCATCCAAAGACGTTCAAGCGCAATAATAAAAGCTTATGAGTAAAGTACGCGAGGTCTATCACTGTTCGTCTTGTGGCGCACAGGTTGCCAAATGGCACGGTAAATGTCCTTCTTGTCAAGAATGGAATACTTTACAGGCTGTGCAGGCGCGTGTGTCGTCAAAGGCTAGCACTGCTTCTTCACGAAAAGTGCTCAGTGATAGACTTACGCATCCTATTCCCCTTGAGGAAGTGTGTGACCAAGGGCATCAAGCTTTTGGTTCGGGACTGGCTGCTTTGGATAGAGTGCTTGGTGAGGGCTTTGTGCCTGGGGCGGCTATCTTGGTAGGGGGCGAACCCGGTATAGGAAAATCCACCTTACTTTTGCAAGTGGCTGGTCTTGTGGCGGCCTCTGGGCGTAAGGTGGTGTACGCTAGCGGTGAAGAATCTTTGCCGCAAATCAAAGGACGCGGACAGCGCCTTGGCATATTACACAAAAATCTTTTGGCTCTTGCCACCTCCAGCGTTGAAGATTTACACCCCATACTCACAGGCGATGACGCGCCATCCTTGCTTATTGTGGACTCGGTGCAAACTTTGAGCTCACTGGAGGCTGAAGGCTTGCCTGGCAATGTCAGTCAAGTGCGCGCTGTGGCAACGGATGTCTTAGAGCGTTGCCGCCATTGTCAAACCACATTGATTCTTGTGGGGCATGTGACTAAGGAAGGCAATCTTGCAGGCCCTCGCCTATTAGAACATATGGTGGATACGGTTATTTCCCTAGAAGGGGACAGGCGACAAATGTTTCGCCTTTTGCGCGTGTTTAAAAACCGTTTTGGCCCCAATGAGGAATTGCTTGTTTTTCATATGGCGCAGCGCGGTATGGAGATTATCGACGATCCATCCACATATTTTTTGGGCGCGCGTGACGCTTCACTCAGCGGCACGGCTGTTGTTATGGCGGTGGATGGGCACAGACCTTTGGCGGTGGAAGTGCAAGCCCTTGTGACGCGCAGTTATTTACCTGTGCCGCGGCGTACAGGCTTGGGCTTTGATACCAATCGCTTACATTTGCTTTTGGCTGTGCTTGAAAAGCGCTTGAAGCTGAACTTTGGGCAGGTGGATATTTATGCTAAAGTGGGCGGGGGAATGCGCTTAAATGACCCTGGCATGGATTTAGCTTTAGTGGCGGCGGTATTGTCCTCTTTTTATGATATTCCTTTGCCAGAACGCGCTGTGCTTTGGGGTGAGGTAGACCTTAATGGGCAAATTCGTCCTGTCTCTGCACAGGATATTCGTTATGGGCAAGCATCACGCTTAGGCTATAAGCCCATCATTCAGCCGCAAGCGGAGCAGAAGGGCATCAGCACTGTGACGCAGTTGCAACAATTGTTATTTTCAAAAAAATAAATTTTACAACTTTCTTCACTTTTCTTCAAACTTCTTCATATTCCTCATGCATAGGATAACATAGTAAAATTCTAAGAATTATTTTTTGTAGCCTGTTGGTCTTTTTTCTGTAAATCCTCTCTTGATTGTTACTTATAAAAAAAGTTACAATATTGCACATTAAGAAAGAGCTCTTGACCATTATTTTTCGGTGCTTACATGTATAGGGTGCAGTGTGGAAAAAAAGTGATACAGAGTCTTTTTTCCGCATGAAGGAGTAATTACATGGCAAAAACGCAGTATAGCCCCCAAGAATATGAAGACGTGTTGCTTGAAGATGAAATACGTGAGCCGTCTATGTATAGGGTGTTTTTGCATAATGATGATTATACAAGCATGGATTTTGTTGTGCATGTTCTTGTGAGAATCTTCCGAAAAGGTATTGATGAAGCGCAACAAATTATGCTTGCTGTGCATGAACGCGGTATAGGGCTTTGTGGCATATATACTCGTGAAATTGCAGAAACAAAAGTGGCGCAGGTACGCTCACTTGCGCGAGAAGCTGGTTTTCCTTTACTTTGCACCTGTGAAAAAATTGAAGAATAAGATTATATTTGCCCTGTTATATGGGGCGCAGGAGTTACCATGCTTGGTAGACATTTACAAAAAGTATTGCATGTTGCCTTACAAGATGTGCATAGGCGTAAGCATGAATTCTTAACCCTCGAACATCTTTTATACGCCATGGCAGTGGAATCGCAGGGTCGTATTCTTTTGGAAGGATGCGGCGCTAGCCCTCAGGAATTGTGCGACCAATTGGAAGGTTTTTTTACCTACCATATGGAGTTGCGTCAGGAAGATTCCAGTCATGAAATATTACAAACAGAAAGCGTACAGCGTGTGTTGAGCAATGCTTTGCACCATATACGTTCTGCAGGGCGTGAGCTTGTAGAGCTTGGCGATGTGCTGGCGGCGCTGATGGAAGAAACGGACACTTATGCGAGTTATTACCTTAAAAAACAAGGGGTAGAGCGCGCTCAAATTTTAGAATATATTTCTCACGGTGGGCAAGGCTCTGGTTCTACAGGAACGAAAAAAGATTCTGAAGAAGGCGAGTTAGACGACCAACAAGGCAAAGATGCCCTCGAAAAATACGCTGTGGAGCTGACTTCTAAGGCTGCGCAGGGCAAAATTGACCCTCTTGTGGGGCGTGGTGCCGAGCTTGACCGCACCATAGAAGTTTTGTGCCGTCGCCGTAAAAACAACCCGCTTTTTGTGGGAGAGCCTGGCGTGGGTAAAACTGCCATGGCGGAAGGTTTAGCCTTGCGTATTGCTGAGGGCAATGTTCCCGATGCTTTCAAAGAAGCTCGTATATTTGCCTTGGATATGGGCGCTTTGCTTGCCGGTGCTAAATATAGAGGGGATTTTGAAAATCGCCTGAAAAATGTTATCAGCGGTATACAAAAAGTGCCGCACGCTGTTCTTTTTATTGATGAAATCCATACTATTGTGGGAGCAGGCTCTACTTCTGGCGGTTCTATGGATGCCTCCAACTTGCTCAAGCCTGTGCTTGCCAATGGGGATATTCGCTGTATGGGGTCCACCACTCACGAAGAGATGCGTAATCATTTAGAAAAAGACCGAGCTTTGTCGCGGCGTTTTCAGCGTATTGATATTCGTGAGCCGAGCAATGACGAATGTCTTGCCATTTTACAAGGCTTGCAAGAGCATTATGCAGAGCATCACAATGTGACCTATGCGCCTGAAGTGCTTAAGGCCATTGTGGACCTTTCTGTAAGGCATGTGCAAGATAAGCTTTTACCAGACAAAGCCATTGACGTTATGGATGAAGCCGGCGCTTCTGTGGCGTTAAAGCATAATCATAAAAAATCCAAGGTCACTATTGCTGACGTGGAGCGTATTGTGGCGCGTATGGCAGGTATTCCTGAGCGCAGTGTTTCTGGTAAAGAAAAAGACCGCCTAGCCACCTTGGAAAAAGATATACTTACCCGCGTTTTTGGACAAGAAGAAGCGGTGAGTATGACCGTAAAAGCTATTTTACGCGCTAGAGCAGGTATCAATAGAGAGAACAGACCAGCAGGCTCTTTCCTCTTTTATGGCCCTACAGGCGTGGGGAAAACGGAGCTTGCCAAGCAGTTGGCAGAAAGGCTTGGTGTGCAGTTTTTACGCTACGATATGAGTGAGTATATGGAAAAGCATGCTGTGTCTCGCCTTATTGGTGCACCTCCGGGATATGTGGGTTATGACCAAGGTGGTCAGCTTACAGAAGCCATTCGTAAAGCGCCGTATTCTCTTGTTTTGTTAGATGAAATTGAAAAAGCGCATCCAGATATATTTAATGTGCTTTTGCAAGTGATGGA
>CAYJFR010000027.1:5399-17717 GCA_964369335.1 uncultured Desulfovibrionaceae bacterium
ATGAAATTGAAAAAGCGCATCCAGATATATTTAATGTGCTTTTGCAAGTGATGGACTATGGCACGCTGACAGATAATACGGGGCGCAAGGCGGATTTCCGTAATGTTATCCTTATTATGACGTCCAATGCCGGCGTGCGTGAAATGAGTACCAAAAGTCTTGGTTTTGGGCAGCAAAGTGCTACTGATGTGACTTCTCGCGGTTTGAAAGCGGTAGAAAATACCTTTGCGCCAGAATTTCGCAACAGGCTTGACGCCCTCATTCCTTTCCATAGTCTGACATTAGAGCTTATGGAACATGTGGTAGACAAGTTTGTAAAGCAGTTGACGCAAAGTCTTGCTGATAAGAAAGTGCATGTGGAGCTTACGCCTAAGGCGCGTGCATGGTTTGCCGCCAAGGGCTATGATGCGCAATATGGTGCGCGGCCTTTGCAAAGGCTTATGCGTTCCTCGTTGGAAGACGCCCTTGCTCAAGAAATTCTTTTCGGTAAGCTTTCCAAGGGGGGGATAGCCTCTGTGGATGTGAAGAACGACGCTTTACACTTTAGTTATAAGAAAGTCGGCAAGGCCTGATGCCTAAATTGCTAGACGCAGATATATGGTTTCCCCCCACGCAGTACAGCTCTTCTGAGGGCTTACTGGCAGTGGGGGGAGATTTGCGTGTAGAGCGCCTTGTATATGCCTACAGTAAGGGTATTTTTCCTTGGTATGGGGAGGATACGCCCATTTTGTGGTGGACACCGCCTTTGCGCTGTATTTTGCCCATGCGCCCTTGTGCTTTGTATATTTCACAGCGTTTAGCGCGTAAATATAACAACGGCGCTTTCACCCACACCATAGACACGGCTTTTGAACAAGTTATTACGCAATGCGCTTCTGTACCGCGTCCGGGGCAAAATGGCACATGGCTCTTACCTGAGATGCAAGAAGCCTACATACGTATGCATCAAGAAGGCTATGCCCATTCGGCGGAGTGTTGGTTAGACGGCGAGCTGGTAGGAGGCGTGTACGGTGTGGGGTTGGGCAAGGCTTTTTTTGGCGAATCCATGTTTCATACCGTGTCTGACGCCTCAAAAATGGCGCTCATGACCCTTGTGCGAGCTCTTGAAGCGCAAGACGTACAGCTCTTTGATTGTCAGCAAGATACGCCACATATGCTACGCATGGGAGCAGAAGTTATCTCACGCCAGCGTTTTGAATATTTGCTTAAGCTTGCCCTTATGCCGCGCGAAGCATAATGGTATTTTTTTTGCGAGGAAGAGTTCTAAAAATACAGAACAAGTTTGAGATTATGTATGTTGCGGACAAGGCTCAGAAATGGTAGAATCTTTGCTAAAGAATGGCGTAAATCCCAATATAAAGACAGATAGTAATTTGTAAAATAAAGCCCTCATAAAGGTGTTATGGCTTTGCTAAAAAACAGTACAGCACATAGTAAAAAATATGAACAAAATTCCCAAATTATCCGTTATTATTGCTACCTATAATAGGGCGCACATTATTCAGCATTGTTTGCAATCGCTTGTAGAACAAACAGCTACTCCAGATACTTTTGAACTTATTGTTGTAAATAATAATTCCAAAGACCATACTGATGATATCGTACAAAGTTTTATTGGAAAAATTAAAAATTTAAAACTTATTTATGAAAAAAATCAGGGTTTAAGTTATGCACGCAATGCTGGTATGATTGCAGCACAAGGAGAATGGATTGCATATATTGATGATGATGCTAAAGCTCATACTAACTGGATTAAAGTGATTTTGCGTGAGATAGAAAGAAAAAACTTTGACTGCTTTGGTGGCCCATATCTTGCTTGGCATCACTATGCCCCTATACCTCAATGGTTCAGCGAAGAATGGGAAACATTTACTGCATACTCCAACTATTATGGAGTTATATCACCATACAATGCTTTGCCTGTAGGTGGTAATTGTGTTATAAGACGCGAACTTGCTATATCATTAGGTGGGTTTACAACATACTTAGGCATGAAGGGTGAGACCTGCGCCTATGGAGAGGAAACAAAACTTTTTAATGATATGCGTGAGGCAGGCTTTCGTCTTGGCTCCGTACCTGATTTGCTTATTGACCACTGTGTTCTCCCTTACAAGTACACTTTAAAATGGCGCATAACATCTGCTTATGCTCGCGGGCAAGCAGCTCCACTTGTTGAGCCTGTATTAGCAAAAGTTTCCCAATTCCCAAGGCGTGTAATACATATTATTAAACAGCTCATTCTTTTTCCACAACGTGTTTTTACGGGCATACGCCAAAAGCACCTGTGGCAAAGAATTTTTTTAGACAGTATCAGTCCTATATTATATTCATTAGGCTGTATGCAAACTTGTACCACAATACTTATACGTAACATGGTACAAAAAGGGTAAACACCAAAAAAATGGCTAGCTACATATTCTGTAACTAGCCATTTCTATTATAAAAAACTGGTCGGAACGAGAGGATTCGAACCTCCGGCATCCTGGTCCCAAACCAGGCGCGCTACCAAACTGCGCCACGTTCCGACGAAGAGATTTATAGAAGAAAGCGTCATAGATTGCAAGTAAAAAATGACACTTTTTTTTAATTATTTTTATCTTCGAGCCAACCCTGTAAAGTATCTATGATTTTTTGAGCTTGGTCTGCGCTGGATATGGTAAATTTAGACTGCATTTTATACTCACCGGCGCTTTTTTTGTAACGACGTATGACGTACTTGTCAGGCCCATAGGTGTCTGAGTCGTTTTTCCATTCTTGAAAACGGAAAACAATGGTGGTCCATGCACCCTTAGTAAGGATAGATTTGTCTAATTCTTTAACAATCACTTGCCCGTTTTCTTCGTAGTTTACGGTGAGTTCATCAATGGTACTGCTCATAATAGTCCTTTTTAGAGAGAGTTAGAAATAGCATACAGCAAGAATAAAAGGCCGTTAGGCAAAACAAAAGCCCCTTAAAAAAAGCGGGGCTTTGTAAAATTTTGTACCCTAGCTTGAAAAAGATACAAGCACACCCTTGACACTCTCGGGCAACTGCTCGCTGCGAATAGGCATTTCACCAGGGCCTGGACCAAATTTGCTGGCACTCACACGTGCAGCAGCAACAATGGCATTGCCTATGTCTGTACCACTGAGCTTTTGCCCAGAAGCATAACGTACTCCTAAATCACCAAGCGTGAGTTCCGCTCCATTGGGCGGTGTAGGTATAGCACTTACCATAAAATATCCTCCTTGCTCTTATTTGCATATAAGACTCTTTTTTCAAAAGTGCAAGAGTCAAAACACAAATTTACAAAAGAAAAACCGTCTGTTAAAAACCAGCGTCTTTTCCTTCAACATTTTGTATAATTTCACGATACAAACGCAAGGTTTCCTTGGCTTCTTCTTCGCGTAATTTATGCAAAGCAAAACCCGCGTGAACAATAACATAATCACCCACCACAGCTTCTTCTGGTAAAAGCATCACAGAAGCTGTTAAATAGGTTTCACTTTCTCCCACACGCGCTTTTGCCATACCATTTTCTAAAAGTTCCACAATTTGCGCAGGCACTGCAAGACACATATTCTCTCCTTTAAAGGGCCGCCGTCATGGCAGCTATTTCTCGACGTGCTATTTGTAAGTAGGCAGCAAAATTTTCTTGCACCTTGGGAGAAAGCCCGATGTTCCAAGAATTAAAATCATACGGTTCCATGCCAAGCACATGTATTTTTGGCCTGTGCCCGTGTAAAAGCTCCGCCATATTTAATGAATCTATCAGGTCAATATCATGAATAGAAAGGCGCTGCTTTTCATTATCCACAAGGTCAGATTCCGTTAACGTATAAATACTGCCCGGCTCTCCGTTGGCATGCACAATATCAAGTACTAACACCGCGTCATAGCCTTCAAACATATAAAAAATATCTTGGGTAAAAGTTCCGGCTTCAATGACGGTAACATTTTCGCCAAGGTCTTCTTTTAAAAGCTCTTGCGCAGCAAAAACCCCTACACCATCATCTGTCAGCAACATATTGCCTATACCCATAACAAGAAGTTTTTTCATACTCATCCTCAAGACAAACTTTTTTACATATGCACAAAACCTTCTGCACATGTCCCTAAGTTTACCAAGGAAAAGCCTTTCTGGCAATGCGTAATGCAACAAAAGGCTGTAGACAAGCAGCAAAAGGTTTTCAAAAATTTTCCCTAAACAGGCATAATTTGCTTGCATTTTACCTCAATGACGTATAATTACTCTGTCTCAACAATGTGAAGACTATACATGTGTGCACTCAAAAGGCGTATATATGCTCAGCAATACATGTATGTTATCAAAATATTATTGTTTTTACGGAGGACTGTCATGAGCAGAGAATGTGATTTTTGTGGTAAAAAACCGCAAGTGGGTAATTTGGTAAGCCACTCCAATATCAAAACCAAGCGTCGCTTTAACCCCAACCTACAAAAAGTACGTCACCAGTTTGCCAACGGCACTGTGCGCACTTTAAGCGTTTGCACACGTTGCATGCGTTCTGGTGCTGTGGTTAAGCCTATGGTACGCAAAGAAGCTTAATGCAAATTTTGCTGTAAAAAGCAAAAAAGCCTTCATCCTCGTAAGAAGATGAAGGCTTTTTTATTTACTAAATCAAGTATCTAGTCTTCGTGAATCTCGCCTAAGTACTGCAAAACCTCATAGTGTACGCTGTCGAGAATATGACTTACCGTATCAACACAATCATCTCCCACAGCATAACTCAGCAATGAGGCTAAAAAGGCTGTGCGCTTGGCATTTACAAGAGCTTTATAGCCTTCTTCGTCTGTGGTGTACGGTATGGCGGCAATGCTCTCAGAAAATTCCTTCAACACAGCTTCTTCTAGACCCTTCATGGCTTGTACTTCGCCGTCAATGGCAACAATACCGTCTTCAAGGCTCAACATTACAGGCTTACCACGCATATACGCTAAACAAACTTCCATACTTTTTCCTTTTTAGATTGCTTTATTGACATTGATTCAAGCTTTGTGAGGGAAAACTTTTCTTCCCCCACATCTTTTCTAAAAACTTTTTTCTCCGATGTCATGTTATTTTTTATTAACTGTAAAGAATACGGACGCAGAGCTTTGAGACAGTCTCTAGTTCGTTGTGAACAGAATTATTCTGTTTTCACAGCACAATTAGTGGGAAGATTATATTTAAAGCCCCAAAATTCTTGCTCGCTTAATCCATGCGAGCTGGTTTCTGGTGTCACAAAAACAGTTTTTAACCTGCGTAAATAGCGCCCTAAATCTAAATCTGTAATGAGCACATCTTTAATACTCAACACTTCGAGTTTTCCGAACGCGCGCAATTGCTTCATATCTTTAATAGGATTATTATCTAGGGAAAGTCCAATGAGGGAATTTTTAGAAGCATGTAAAGGGCTTATATCCGTGATTTGATTGTTTGCAAGACCGACCACCACAAGAGAAGGTAATTGCGCAAGGGGGCTTATATCTGTGATAGTATTATTATCAAGAGTTAAAAATGTGACCTGTTTCATATGTCGTAACAAATCTATGTTGGTAAGATTTTTGTGTGAAAGGTCAAGTTGCCCAGTATAGCTTGCCAAATCCTCTATACGGAGTTCGCCGTTGGGCTTGTTGAGAGCTGAACGTAAGGCTTGTTCTAGTACCGTGTTATTGGTTTGAATACCAGTGCCTATACCGTTCTGTTGTGTCCACATATAGCCCACACATGCCGCTGTGAAAATGCTGATAGTTATAAGCAGCGCTATAAGCATTTTTTTGGAAGATTTGGCAGGCGTAGGGCTTTGCTCTGCATCTTTACGAGGCGCTGAGGGCGTGGCTGGCTTAACGGTGATATGTTGTGTTTTGGCTTGGGTGTATGACTCATTATCAGCGCGCAGTGTTTGTGCGGGAAGGATGCCTTCATGCAAGCGTTGATAAAATTTTTCTTTATCATGAAAGCGTGTTTCCAGCAGTGCCTGAATATTTCCCAATTGCATTTTAAGCCCTATGGGAAGCTCCACTTCTTCAATATGTACACAAAGCATATGTTTACGTTGATCTATGGCAAAAATGATTTCTTTGCGCACATTATGTGAAGCCAGTGACGCCTCAGAAATAAATACAAGAAAAACAGCGCATCCTTGTAAGGCAGTGGCTATTTCATCGGACCAATCTGCACCGGGGTCAATACCTTCATCATACCAAATACGAAAGCCGGCGTCGTGTAATTTACTGATATGATTATACACAATGTCAGAGTTTTTATGTGCATAGCTGACAAAAACATAAGGCTTATCACCTTCATAAGCGTCAAACGGCGGAATAAGACTTTGCATAGGCTTTCCTTGTTTGTGGTGTTTTTTTGTGAATATATTTTGTTTATGTACAAAAATAGTACTTTTTTTCTATGATTTTTAAGGTGTCATGGCAAGGCTTAGTTCTAGGTATTTTTCTGCTTGCAGAAAGTCAGTATTTTTTATAGCTTACCTACGTGTATAAAAAATCTCAGGAGGAAATATGAGAAAAATATTTTTATCAGTATGTTGTTGTTTGGCAGTATTTTTATGCTCTGTTTCGGCAAGTGTGGCTGCAGAAGTTTCTATGGCTGATGTAGAGAGCGCAGCAAAGGGCTTTGGAAGTGCTGGCTTAGAGACTGCCGAATCTGGAAGAATTAAAATAGAAGGTAGAATGGAAGGGTTTAAGTATAGTATTTATGGTGATACTAAAACAAAAGACGCTCCATGCAAAGAATTGCTTTTTGTGACTATATGGACTGGTTCTCCTGCTACCGTTGAAGAAGTTAATGAATATAATACTCGTTCAAAAATTGGCAAACTCTATATTGATAAAGATGGCGATCTTGTTGCAGAGCTTTTTGTTCCTCTTGTGGATAGCACTCCAAAGTTTATAGATGAAATGCTTGACTGGTATACTGTCTTATTGAGAGACGTAGATAAATATATTCTTTCTAAGTAGCACTTGCTTAATTAGATAGAATTATTGTTTTTTTATCGTGAGTTTTTTGTCCTAGGATGAAAAACTCACGATTTTTTTTTGCCAAAACTTCTCTTGACATTCCATTTTGAGCCAGTATCTTTGTGCGCAACAAAATAACATATTATTTTACCTTTATTGAGGAGAAAAACATGCCTAAAATTACTATTATTGGCGGTGGGCCTGGTGGGTACACTGCGGCTTTTGCGGCGGCGCGTGCTGGCTGTGAGGTCACACTTATAGAAAAACACCGCTTAGGCGGAACCTGCCTAAATACAGGTTGTGTGCCTACAAAGACTTTGAAGGCTTCCGCTGACGCTTTAGAAACGGCGCAAAACTTGGCTTCTTACGGGCTTACGCTTTCAGCAGGGGCTGAGGTGGGCGTGGATATGCCTGCTGTGCTGGCGCGTAAAAATAAAGTGTTGAGTATTTTAGAAGGCGGATTGAGTAAGGCGTGCGCAAAGCATAAAATCACGGTACACAATGGCGAGGGGCGTATCCTTAACGCCAAGCAAGTACAAGTGAAAACAGCAGAGCAAACCTTGGTCGTGGATAGTGACAGTATTATTATTGCCACAGGTTCCAAGGTGCGTGAATTGCCCTCGCTTCCTTTTGACGGAACGCATATTATTCATAGCGATCATATGCTTGAGCGTGAAAACTTACCCAAGCGTATGATAGTTGTGGGCGGCGGTGTAGTGGGTTGTGAAATGGCTTTTATTTATCAAGCTTTTGGCGTTGCCGTGACCTTAGTGGAGGGACAAAAACGTCTTTTACCCATTGCCGGTGTGGACGCAGATATAAGCACGCTTTTACAAAGAGAAATGAAAAAACGCCGCATAGCTGTGCACTTGGGAAGCACCCTTGGTGAAGTGTGTGTGGAAAATGGTGCGGTGTGCGCGCGTATTGAACCTCTTATTTTGCCAGGGCAGCCTTGTGACCCTAAAGCTAAAATAACGCCTGTGGAAACTGACGTTGTGCTTGTGACGGTGGGGCGCAGTCCTGTGACGGAGGCTCTTGGTCTTGCAGAAGCTGGTATTGCTTGCGATGCCCACGGCTGGATTGAGGTTGATGAACATCTTCGTACTTCTGTACCTCATATATACGCCATTGGTGATGTTGTTGGCCCTGAGCGTATTATGTTGGCGCATATGGCAGCGGCTGAAGGTGTACATGCTGTACGTCATATTTTACAGCAAGCTCAAGAGAGTGAGCACGAAGGTGAGCAAGAGTCTTTGGCGCCTATGGATTATAGTGTGGTGCCTTCAGCCATCTTTACTTCTCCAGAAGCCGGTTGTGTGGGCTTGAGTGAACAGCAAGCTCAAGAGCAGGGCATAGAGGTTTCTTGCGCTACGTTCCAATTGCGTGAGCTTGGCAAAGCGCAAGCCTCTGGTCACTTAGCAGGCATCATTAAACTTGTGGCACATGCGCAGACAGGTGTCTTGTTGGGCGCGCATATGGCTGGTGAACATACGTCGGATATTCTTGCCGAAGCGGCTTTGTGCATGCGTATGGGCGGCACGGTGCAAGATATTGCCAATACCATACATGCCCATCCCACCTTGGCTGAAGGCGTGTTTGAAGCGGCGTGCGAATTGTATCCGCCCTTGTTTTAATGCTGCATTGAGGTTCATATGTTAGAGATGACGCGCCGCCGCTGGCTTCTTTTGGGTTGCGTATCCCTTTTATATCTCTCTTGGGGATCTGCCTATCTTGCCACTAAGATTGCTTTGGAGTATTTTCCGCCTTTTACCTTGGTAGGACTGCGTTTTATGGTGGCGGGGACAGCCTTGCTCGCCTTTACCTATGCGCGTAGAGAGTCCTCAAAAATCACTTGGGCAGATGTGCGCTACGCACTGAGCAATGGGCTTATTCTTGTGCTTATTTGTAGTGGGCTTGTGGCTAAGGCGCAAGAAACAGTGCCTTCGGGTATGGTTGCCATACTCTTTGGTGCTTCTCCTATTTGGTTTGCCTTGGGCGACTGGCTTTTTTGGGGCGGGCAAAAGCCTACAAAAATGCAAACCTTTGGTCTAACCTTAGGTTTTTGCGCTCTGGTGTGGCTCAATGTCTATCAAGGTGTGCAAAGCGACGCGTCTTTCTTTGGGCTGATGCTTATTCTTTTTGCCACTTTGGCGTGGGTATATGGTTCGCATCTTTCGCAAATGCATAAAGCCAACGAAAAATTGTCCATGCTACGCTCCACAGGCTTGTTATTGCTTATGGGCGGCGTGGAAACTTTTGTGCTGGGTGGGCTTCTTGGAGAGCGTTTTGCCATAAGTCAGTTGACATCTTCTGCGTATTTTTCCTTTGCATATCTTGCCTTATTCAGTTCCTTGGTGGGCTATACTACTTATTTGTGGTTACTGTTCAATTCGCGCGCCATTGTGGCTATTTCCTATGAATACGTGACTCCCGTCATTGCCATTGTCTTAGGGGCGTTTTTTGCCAATGAACCTTTGGACGCCACCATTATGTTTACAAGCGCCTTACTTATTCTTTCTGTATTTTTCATTACCAGCCGCGGAAAAATATAAGGAAACACTATTTAGAGACAGCCTCTAATCAGCGTTTACACAAAAAAACAGCCCTCCCCATGTATGCATGCGGAGGGCTGTCTGCTGTGTGTTGGTGACGTATTTGCTACTTATTAAAAAGCTTCAGATAGCCTTGGGCGAAAACGAAGAGAATAACTAAGGGCAGTATATAGGTCAGATAAAAACGCACATAGGTGGGAAACTTTCTGCCTTCTCCTGTGTTGGCTTCGTGTAAAAACTTATCATATCCCCAACCATAACGCGCTGTGCAGAAAATCAACACTGCCAAAGAACCTAACGGAAGCAGGTTCTGGCTGATGATGAAATCTTCTAAGTCAAGCACGTTGGTGCCTGCGCCGAGGGGTTCAAAGCCAGCCCACACGTTAAAGCCTAAGATACAAGGTAAAATACCAATGCTTATGGCAATAAAGGTGATAAGTGTGCCTTTGGCGCGGGTGACATGGTGTACATCCATAAGATAGGCGATGATAGCTTCGAAAACGGCAATAACTGTGGTGAGCGCCGCACAAGCCATAAAGATAAAGAACAACAAGCCCCAGAAATCGCCGCCTGCCATAGTGTTAAAGATATTAGGCAAGGTGATAAAAATAAGCGCTGGGCCAGCATTAGGTTGCACGCCAAAGGTAAAGCATGCGGGGAAGATAATAACACCTGCCATGATGGCAACAAAGGTATCAAGCCCAATGATATAGGTTGATTCTCTGGTGAGTGAGCGTTCTTTACCCAAATAGCTGCCGAAAATCATCATGGAGCCAATACCTACGCTGATGGTAAAGAAAGCTTGATTCATAGCATCGTTTAAGAGGTTTAACAGACCAGCTTCTTGGGCGCGTGCAAAATCTGGAGCAAGGTAGAAAGACATACCTTTTGCAGCGCCAGATAAGGTCAGTGAGTGCCCTGCCAAAACAATAAGTAAAGCCAATAAGCCTAGCATAAGGAATTTTACAATACGCTCTACGCCTTTTTGTACACCTAAAAAGCAGGTGCTGACGCCAAGCACAATAACCAACATGGACCAGCCGTACATGGTGTAGGGGTCTTGTAGCATATTGCCAAAAAATTCTCCCACTTGTGGCGGAGTAAGGGTGCTCATTGCTCCTGTGGCGGTGTGGTAACAATAGGCCACAAGCCAACTAGAAACAGGTATATAAAACATCATAAGAATAAAGGGGCCAAGGCCTCCTATAATGCTTAACTTACTCCAATGCGTGCCTTTTTGTTCCAAGGAAGCAAAGGCTTTGCCCCAACTTTTTTGCGATGCGCGCCCTATGGAAAATTCCATAATTAAGATGGGCAAACCCACAGCAAAGAGGAAAAAGAAGTAGGCTGCAAGGAAAACGGCGCCGCCGTATTGTCCTGCAATAAAGGGAAAGCGCCAAACATTGCCAAGACCAATGGCACAGCCTGCAGAAAGAAGTAAAAAACCCAGTCGTGAGGCCAGTTGCTCTCTTGAAGTGCTCATATTCCATCCTTTGTTTTTTGTGATGCGTGTTTGTTATTTTCTACATAACTCTCTTTGTCTCAGTGTATACTATTTGTGACATGAGCGCAAATAAAAATAAACTGTTACGGTTGGTTGTAGATATAATGCAGGTGAGTGTTTTTTCTGTTTGTCCTTTACTATACTTGAATTACACTATGTTTTGTGGGAAACTATAGCTGTTGAATGAGTGAACACTCTCTATAAGATACTTTTGCCTGAGGAGGCGTATATGTCTTTTTTTCGAGTTGTAGCAGTGGTTGTTTGTGGGGTATTTTTGAGCATTACGCAGGTTTTTGAGGCACAAGCACAATGGATGCTAGGGGCTGGTGGCGCTTTTACTTCAAGCCCGTATAAAAAGTATGATACGTGGACACCTATGCCCATTATCGCCTATAGAGGAGAATATTTGTACATTCGCGGCACACAAGGCGGTGTGCAATTTTCGCCCACTAAGGAAATCACCGTAGGGGCTTTTTTAGAATACGATTTTACTAATTTCTTTGCGCATAATAGTGATGATGAAGCCTTGGAGCATTTGGAAAATAGATATGGATCTTTGCTCGCGGGCGTTATGGGCACAGCGCGCTTGCCCATTGGCGGAACACTGCGCGCCTCAGTGGCGACCAATGTTCTTGCCACCCATACGGGCATTGTGGGCACGTTAGAATATGAGCATATGCTACGCTTTAACAAGCTTATGCTGACCCCTTTTGTGGGAGTAAAATTTTTCAGCGGCGACTATGTGAATTATTATTATGGTGTCAGTGGAGCAGAGGCACGGCGCTCAGGCTTGAAAGAACATGATATAGAATATATGTCCGTGGAGCCTTATGCAGGTTTGCGTGTGAGCTACTCTTTTACAGAAAATATTTCTGCATCTTTAGGGGGCAGTGTGCGCTTTTTAAGCCCGCAAGTGCTTGATAGCCCTATGGTTGATAGTCATAAGCCTGTAACTTATAGCGTTTTTGGGGGAATTATTTATAATTTCTAGGGATAAAAGGGGAGTTTTTGTTGTGATCAAAAAATTCCCCTTAAAATATATACTTTGTTTACACGCGTGGCTGTATTTGCGGCATGGCGTGTAAATATTTATCTTTTTTGGGGTCTGTCTTTAAAAGAAAACTGAGGACAATACATATAAAATACACTCCTTCAAAGGCCATATAGGCAGCATCGTAACTGTTGGTATAGTGATGAGAAATGCCCATCATGCTAAAGCCTACAGCTTTCAGTAAAACAAAGACCGAGATTACCCTATAATAACAGATAAAGTTTTCTTTTCCAAAATAAAAAGCGACGCA
>CAYJFR010000028.1:0-16954 GCA_964369335.1 uncultured Desulfovibrionaceae bacterium
CACGGGCTTTTTCTGTAAATTTACTGATGTCCATAGTATTCTCCTAAAGATATATATAAGTATACGTAGTAATTGTTGATTGTGCTACGTTTTGTGGGGGAAAACCTTTTAACGATAGTATTCACGTATATGCTAAGGCTTGCCTCTAAATAGAGACGCTTTGTATTTATTTTCCTAAACAGTGTTTTTTTGAGTTACGTATGCTTGAATACGTTGCAAAAAATTTTCTGGATTGCTTCGTCGCTACGCTCCTCGCAATGACCTTGATTAGTATGTAAAGTCATTGCGAGCAAAGCGAAGCAATCCATGCCTTTTACGCAGTCTCTTCTGTATCACGTGCTGTGAATTTTGATGTGGCTGCCAATTGTTCAAATAAGGCGCGTTCTTCATCCGTCAAGCTTTCGGGAACTTTTATCATGGCGCGTACCATTTGGTCACCGCGCGCCCCTTCTTTACCAAGCCCGCGTCCACGCAAGCGAAAACGTCTGCCCGATGATGTACCCGCAGGAATATGCATTTCTATTTCACCCTCAAGGGTAGGAATACGCGCTTTCACACCTAACGCCGCTTCCCAAGGGGTAAGGGGTAAATCATAGCTTATATTATTTTCGTCCACGCTGAAAAGGGCGTGTGTCATAAACTTGAGGCGCAAAAAGAGATCTCCAGAAGCGCCGCCGTGTGGGCTAGGGTCGCCTTGCCCTGTAAGGCGCAATTTAGAGCCTTCTTTAGAACCAGCGGGAATATTCACTTCTAAATTACGCTTGCCTTGCGCACCACTGAGCGTAATGGTACGCCTATTGCCTTTGAGGGCGTCTTCAAGGGTGATGGTGATTTCTGCGGTAATGTCCTTTCCCTTGGTGGGACGACGCGAGAAATTGGCAAAGGGATCTGCCCCAAAGCCTCCTTGAGCACCGCCAAAGCCGCCGCCAAAATTGGCACCGCCACGCCCTGCTTGCCCGAAAAGTGTTTCAAAGAAATCAGAAAAGTCACCGCCGCCGCCACTAAAGCCGCCGCCGCCAAAGCCTTGACCGCCAAAACCGCCGGCATTAAATTGCTGTCCATGCTGCCAATTATGCCCTAATTGGTCGTACATTTTACGCTTTTGAGGGTCTTTTAATACTTCATAGGCTTCATTAAGCTCTTTAAATTTTTCTTCGGCTTTAGTATCACCAGGGTTCAAGTCTGGATGATATTGACGTGCTAATTTCTTAAAGGCTTTTGCTATTTCTTCCTTGGTAGCCTTGCGGTCTACTCCTAAAAGTTGATAATAATCTTTATAAGATACGCTCATTTTATCCTCCAACAATATGCTTGAGCACTATTAACGCTCAATCACTGTAATAATAAGACCAGATAAATTCTCGTCAATGGTTTCGTAAAAATCGCCCATAAAAAAGGAGTCTCTCCTTTATTAGAAAAGACTCCCTATAAAAGAGACCGCGTTGAGCAAAAGTTATACTATACCATGCTCGCCGGGTTTTTCGTATTCTTCTTCTTGTTCGTCGCGAACATAATCTTCTGTCTTGCCTAAAGCTAAGAGAATAGCTGAAGACACATACACTGAAGAAAATGTTCCCACCACAACCCCAATAAGCATGGTGAGTGCAAAGTCATTAATAATACCGCCACCAAGAATATACAATGCCAAAGCCGCCGCCATGGTTGTACCAGAGGTGAGCACTGTTCTGGATAGGGTTTGGTTAACGCTTCTATTAATAACATCTTCCAGCTTTTCTGTACGCATCTTGGCCAGATTTTCGCGTACACGGTCATAAACAATGATGGTATCGTTGAGGGAATAACCGATAAGTGTAAGCAATGCCGCCACAATATTTAAGTCTAGTTCGGCATCCAATAAGGACAGCACAGCCACGGTAATAAAGACGTCGTGCAAAAGCCCCACAATGGCGCCTAGGGCGAAGTTCAGCTTTAATTTCCAGCAAATGGCAACGGTAATACCCAAGGCAGCCAATACCAGATAGCCCATGCTCAAACCAGTGAAGCCCATGAAGTACATACTGCCCCACAAAGCCGCCGCCATAAAGGCAGCCGCCATCCAACGCTGTTCAAAGCGTCCAGAAATATATACGGCAATGAGCAATACGGCGTAATACATGGCTTCAAGAGCTTTATTGGTCAAGTCTGCGCCCACTTTAGGGCCTACTTGTTCAAGACGTTCGATGACAACGGCATTGTCTGGAAATTCCTTGGCTAAGGTTTTTTCCACTGTTTCGCGTAATTCTACAGCATTGGCGTCCAAGGTGGAAAAGCGCAACAAGTATTCTTGTCCGTTTTCACTAAAACGCTGTGTGGAAATACCGGGGAGTTCTGGAATATCTAAACTTTTTTTCAGCGTATTATCGTCCACAGCTTGTTCAAATTTCACTTGAACAACCACGCCGCCAGCAAAGTCAATGCCAAGCTTAGGGCCACCAGCAAAAAGCATATGCCCTAAACCAATCACGATAAAAATCACAGATATAGCATAGGCAATAGTACGTTTGCCCACAAAATCTATATTGGTGTTTTCTTTAATAAATGCAAAGCCCATATATGCTCCTTTATATGCTCAGGCCTTTAGAGCCGGCTTTTTTTGCCCATTCTTCAAAAACGCCGCGTGACACAAAGACGGCTGTAAACATGGAGGCTATGATGCCGAGGGACAGGGTTACAGCAAAGCCACGCACAGGGCCTGTACCAAATTGATACAGAACGATAGTTGCAATAATGGTGGTCAAGTTGGAGTCTATGATGGAAAGCGAGGCGCGTTCAAAGCCTGCTGTCACGGCTGCCAAAGGTGTTAAGCCGTTTCGCAGTTCTTCTCGAATGCGCTCAAATATAAGTACGTTGGCGTCTACAGCCATACCAATGGTGAGAACTACACCAGCAATACCTGGTAAGGTTAGGGTAGCTCCAAAAGCCGCCAAGCCAGCAAAAAGCATGGTTAGCGTTAAAATGAGCATAAGGTCAGCAATAACACCGCTCATTCCGTAGTACAAAGCCATAAAGATGACCACAGCAAGAGCTCCCACACCTGCGGCAAGCATACCGCTGTCAATGGACTCTTGTCCCAAAGATGGGCCTACGGTGCGTTCTTCAAGCACTACTACAGGAGCAGGCAAAGAACCAGCGCGTAATACTAAGGCAAGGTCTTGCGCTTCAGCGGTGGTGAAAGAACCAGAAATACTGGCGCGTCCGCCCGCTATGCGCTCATTAATATTGGGGGCGGAATAGATTTTTCCGTCCAACACAATGGCCATACGACGACCTACATTTTCGCCTGTGATGCGTTCAAACACTGTAGCGCCGCGATTGTTGAAATTCAACGACACATAGGCTTCGTTCATTTGGTCAAAGCCTGGGCGTGCATCCACCACGTCCTCACCTGTGAGCACAGGGTCTTTATCCACCACAAGCATAGCGGCGGCGCCATTGGCGGCAACGCTGGCGTCCATAAAGGGTAAAGCTGTCACATCAGCAGGAAGCACAGGGCTGGTGGGGTCCATATCGTCACGCACAATATGAAATTCTAACAACGCCGTTTGCTTGATAAGCTCTACAGCGCGACGTGGGTCAGAAATACCGGGAAGCTGAATTTGAATGCGATAATCCGCTTGTTTGCGAATATCGGGCTCTGCTACACCAAATTGGTCAATACGATTGCGAATGGTGCGCAAAGCTTGGTCTTGTGCCATATCTGCAATTTGCGCGGCTGCCGTGGCAGTGAAGCGAGCAGAATAGAGCAGTTGACCATTATCTAAACTTTTTTTGTCTACTATTTCTATGTTGCCATAGCGTTCTGTGAGCAATGCTTCTAATTTTTCTTGCTCACTGCCTTTTAACAAAATAAATTCAAGAGTGGTGGGGTTGATTAAGCGCGGACGCAATACGGCTATGCCGTCATCTTGCGCATCAGCACGTACATCTTGCCCCGTTTGAGCAAGGGAGTTGCTCACAGCTTTTGCCACTTCTACTTCTAAAGTTAAGTGAATGCCGCCTTTTAAATCAAGCCCAAGATTAATATGAGAGCTGGGCAGCATGTTGGATAAAAAGGAATTTTGTACCCAAGGGATACTGGGAAGTACATAGGTTAGACTTACCGCAAAGACAATGGCCGCAATGATAATGCGCCAACGAGACAAGGACATGAATCACCTTCCGAAAAAATAGACTGTAAAAGATACAAGTCTTTGCATGTGCAAAACCCTTGTATGCAATGCGCCGGACATATGCCCGGCGCAAAAAACACCACGAAGATGTGAAAAGTCTTTCTTGTTACACAAGAAAATTAGATGCTTCAACCACTCTTCTTTTCTTCTTTAGGAGCGTCGCTCTTGCCAGATTGGTTATGTAAACCACCGATGGCGCCGCGTGTGATACGTATTTTAGATTCACCGCTTTCAATGAGGGCGCTGTCAGCGTCGAGCTCTATAATACGGCCTATAACGCCGCCAGATGTGATAATATAGTCGCCGCGTTTGAGGTTTTCCAACATGGTTTTATGTTCTTGCGCGCGTTTTTTTTGCGGACGAATCAATAAAAACCAGAAGATACCAAGCATAAGAATGAGTGGTACAAATTGTACAAGCATATCAGCACCGCCAGGTGTGCCACCTGCAGCAGGAGCGCCCATGGCGTAAGCAGTAGATACAAAAAACATAATGCCTCCAAATATAAAGCGTATTTTATAATTTAATGGGATTAAGCCCATAACCAAGTGCGGCATAATAGCCGCATAAGACAAAAGGTGCAACCATATTTTATGGGCTTTTTACGCCTATTACGGGGTGTATAGCTTGTATTTACACAAGCTTTGACGCCGTTTTTTCATAAAAATATGCCTATCCCTTACCTTTCAAAAAATCAAGCAAAGTCTTTTTTTCTGAAGAAAGGGCTTCATACGGTGTAAAAACAGCTGTGTCAAGGCAGTTATGAGCAATGGAACCAGGCTTTTGTATGGCTATTTGCGTAATGCAGCGAGCAATGATTTTTTGTGCATTTTCTGCACAGGCTTTTAAGTTATCTATGAGCATTTCCACATGCACTTCATCGTCAGGGCCGTGCCAGCAGTCAAAATCTGTCACCATAGCCAGAGGGGCGTAAGCTATTTGTGCTTCGCGGGCAAGCTTGGCTTCGGGCATATTGGTCATACCAATAACATCTATACCCATAGCTCTGTATTGCAGGGATTCGGCAAGGCTTGAGAATTGTGGTCCTTCCATGCAAACATAGGTTCCGCCCTTATGTACTTTTTGTTCACTGCCCTCAAGCACAGCTTGTGCCGCTTCAAAAACAATGGCGCTCAACTGCTCACATGTGGGGCGTGCCATACTGGCATGGGCTACCATACCTTCACCAAAAAAGGTAGAAATTCTGTTCTTGGTGTAGTCTATATATTGGTCTACTACCACCATATCTCGAGGCGGCATATGTTCACGCAAAGAGCCTACAGCAGACACAGAAAGTAAGTGGCTCACACCGAGTTTTTTAAAGGCGTAAATATTGGCTCTATAGGGCACTTCAGAAGGCAAAAAACTGTGATGGCGACCGTGTCTTGCCAAGAAAACCACCTTAACGCCGTCCATTTCTCCCACCATAAAAGCGTCCGAAGGGGCGCCGTAGGGGGTGTCTACGGTGATTTCTTGTTTATTGGTAATACCCTCTATATTATATAGACCGCTTCCGCCCACAATGCCGATAACCACTTCACCTGCGTATTTTTCCATGAGATTTCCTTTACTCTTGTATATTTTTTTTGTAATTTAAGGCTGTTTCTTTCCGTGAGTCATACTACATAGATATAGTAAAAAAATCTAGTCTGACTCACAGCATATCAAGGTCATCATCATTCATAACCTAAGGAAAAAATCATGTCAGAAGAACTTACTATTGTGGCTATTCTTACTATCAAAGAAGGGCATCGTGATTTTGTGCGCTCGGAAATTCTTAAAATTTTAGAACCCACTCGCGCTGAAGAGGGATGCCTTTTATATGTGTTACACGAGGATATTACCAATTCTCAAGTGCTGATGTTTTATGAAACATGGGCTGACCATGCTTGTTGGCAAGCCCATTTGCAACAAGCGCATATGCAAGCCTATGTGGCGGCCACCAAAGATTTTGTAGAAGGCAGACAGATACTTCAACTTGCCAAAAATCCAGCATAACAGATTGTTGAAAAAGCGTAATCTGCTTTGTCAGACTTTTTGAACAGCCTATAGAAAACGTAAAAAAGCGGTGTTTGTGAACTACGCCGCTTTTTTTGCTGTCTATTGTTTCCTTGTACTCTTGAAAAGAGTGTTTTAACATATTATATTTATTGCGTATTTTTTAACTCTTAAAAGACAAAAAGGAGTTCGTTATGGATACGCAAGAATTAACCTTAATCGCCACAGTCAAAGCTAAAGAGGGGCAGCGTGATTTTGTACGAGATGAAATCATAAAGCTTCTTGTGCCCACACGCCAAGAAGAAGGTTGCATGACGTATTTTCTTCATGAGGATAATAAAGACCCTAATTGCTTTGTTTTGTATGAAACATGGGCAAATCATGCGCTTTGGCAACAGCATATGGACGGCGCAAATATTGCCGTATTTACCAAAGCCACAGAAAAGGCCGTTGAAAAATGGGAAATTCAGGAACTTACCAAATATAATGCTTAAAGAGTGTTATCAGGAAATGATTTTGCAATGTAAGCAACATGTGTCATTGCAAGAAATATAATGACACAAGAGCGGCTGGCTTAAAACATAAAGACATGGATTGCTTCGTCGCTGCGCTTCTCGCAATGACTTTGATTACTGCGTCGAGTCATTGCGAGCGCAGCGAAGCAATCCATGCCTTTTTCTTTTTTTGATAAGACAGCCTCTAAAAGCCCTATTTACTGCGATTCACTGGGCTTTGCAAAAAGCGCCTTAAACCAGTTTTGTACATCTTCCAATACCAAGTAAAAAGCAGGTACTAAAAGCAAGCAGATAAAGGTGGCGAAGAGAATACCAAAGCCTAAGGACAATGCCACAGGAATAAGAAACTTTGCTTGACGCGAAGTTTCAAAGATAATGGGCATAAGTCCAAAGAATGTGGTCAGCGTGGTGAGCAAGATGGGTCTTGCTCTTTGTATTGCCGCTTGTTGGACAGCGTCAAAAGCATTGGCTCCTTTAAGGCGTGCTTTGTTGGCAAAGTCAATGAGCACTAGGGAGTCGTTCACCACCACACCAGACAAAGCCACAATACCAAAGAGTGAAATAACACTCAAACTGTATCCCATAATAAAGTGCCCTGCCACAGCGCCTACAATACCAAAGGGAATGGAGAGCATAATAATAAGCGGTTGGGTGTAACTCTTAAAAGGAATAGCCAAAAGGGCGTATACACCAAGAAGCGCCATAACAAGCCCTAGCATCATAGCGGTGGTACTGTCAGCCATATCGCTTTGGCGTCCGCCAAACTCCCATGTGAGCCCGTCATAACCTGCTATGAAGTCAGGCATGACTTCTTCTGAAACCACAGTCATCATGGCTCCTGTGGCAGAAGCTGGCGTGATATTGGCGGTAACGTCTGCGGTGCGTCGTCCGTTGGTGTGCTTAATGGTAGAGTCGGCGCGACCGTCTTCAATAACAACAATGTCACGCATGGGTACTTCTTGCCCTGAAGGGGTGCGTAAAATCAACTCTTCAAAGGTGGCTTCACGCTGGCGATCTTCTTCAGGCAAACGCACTCTTACGGTGATTTCGCTGTTGCCGCGTTGTTGTCTTAAAGCGGTAACACCGTCAAAAGCATAACGTAATTGACGAGACACTTCTTGTGCTGTAAAGCCTAAGCGTTCTGCTAAAGGCGTGAGACGCACGTCAAATTGACGTAAAGTACGGCTGGTTCCATAGTCCACATCGCCCACACCATTATAGGTGGCTAGTATATTTCCCAACTCTTCAGCCGCTTTTTCTAAAGTAGCGGTGTCACGGTGGGATAAACGCACTGTAAGCCCACTACCACTACCAGGACCACCACGGTCAGATTGGAAAACAAGGCTTTCTGTGCCGGGAATAGCGCCTACAGCTTGTCGCCATAAATTAGTCACTTTGTCGGTGCTCATGGGGCGAACATCAGGTTCTACAAGGTGCATAAAAACCATGATTCTTGTATTGCGCACTTCGGCTTGAATACCTGTAGAAAGGGCTTCGCCGCCATTTTCTGCCACAACCTTACGCGCCGCGTCTACCATGGAGTCTTTGACACGGTGTAATTCTGTAATGGATGTTCCTGCCGGTACAGTGGCCTGTGCAAAAGCGTAATCGGATTCTACGCGTGGCATAAGGTCAAAGCCCATGCGCCCTGAAGAAACATAGCCCACAGTGAAGAGTAATATGGCAATGCCAATGGCAACGGTTTCATAACGACGCTGTAAAACCTTAGCTACGAAAGGACCAAAGCTGAATTCCACAAAATGCATAAAACGATCGCTAAAGCGGGCTTGCCATGCGGAAAAAGCACGGAAAGGAGCTGTAAAAATAGAACCTTTCTTATTTTTCATGTCAGAGGCTTTTTCGCGCTTTTTCAAATGGCTCAAGTGAGCAGGTAATACATACACACTTTCAATGAGCGAGCAGATAAACACGGCGATAACAATAAGAGGAATAACCATCCATACCTTACCCATAGTTCCGGGAATAAAGAGCATGGGCATGAAAGAAATCATATTGGTCAATACGGAGAAGGTTACAGGGCCAGCCACTTCTCGTGTGCCTTTAACGGCGGCTTCTAGGGGATCTACCCCGCGCTCCAGCCAGGCGGCAACATTTTCCCCGACGACGATGGCATCGTCCACCACAATACCGAGAGTGATGATAAAGGCAAACATGGAAATAACATTTAAGCTGATACCAAAAGGCGTAAAGAACCAAAAAGCGCCTAATACCGAAACAGGTATGCCTAAGCTTACCCAAAATGCCAAAGAGGGGCGTAAGAAAATAGCCAAGCATATAAATACTAATGCCACACCCATAATGGCATTTTCCGTCATAAGCTCCTTACGCTGATTATACATTTCTGCCATATTTTTTTCTTCATACAGATGCAAAGCTTCGGGCATAATGTCATTATATTTTTCAGCAATACGCAAGGTAGCGGCCGCTACTTCGGTGGGGTCTTCATTACCAAGACTATATACTTCGATGGAAAGAGCGTTTTTACCATTATATTCACTCCAGCTTCGTGTATCGTCAAAGGTGTCTATAACATTGGCAATATCGTCCAAAAGCAAACGAGAACCATCAGCATTGGTGCGTATGGCTATATTGGCAAAGTCTACGGCATAGTCACGACGTTCGTTGAGGCGCAATAAAATATCGCCGCTGGCGGCGTTTAAGCTTCCGCCCCCTTGTTGAATGGCTCCTGTGCCAATGGCATTGGCAATATCTTGTATGGTGAGACCATAGCGACGTAAAGTCTCTTGTGTGACTTCTACCCACACTTCATGGTCTTGCACACCTTCCAACTCTACTTGAGTAATAGCAGGGTCATTGATGAGTTCTTCTTTAACAATTTCACCCCAATAGCGTAAAGAGGTTGTATCCACATTTCCTGCGAGCACCAATTCAATGGCGTCTTTGCGCGAAGACCTTAAGGATACTGTAGGCCGCTCGGCATCCACAGGAAAGGTAGTGATACGGTCCACAGCGGCTTTCACGTCTTGTAAAAGCACATTACCGTCCACATCGTCAGTACCTTCAATGGTAACAGATGCAGAGCCTGTGGAAATGCTGGCTGTAGTTTCTTCTACACCATCAAGCCCTTGTACGGCTTCTTCGATGGCCTGCGTCACGCTTTTTTCCATTTCTTCAGGGGTAGCGCCGCTTACAGAAACAGAAACCGTTACTGTAGTAAGTTCAAAATAGGGGAACACTTCACGGCGTACTTGTGACGCCACAATAATACCGCCAATCATCATAACAACCATAAGCAAATTGGCTGCTACAGGATTGCTTGCCATCCAGCCTACGGCGCCGCGTAAATAGGGTTTTTTGGGAGTTTGATTCATAGTTTACTCCGCAGCAGGCTTTTGCTGTGGTTTGTCAGCATTGGGGGCTTGACCGCCTTGACCGCCTTGACCACCTTGTCCACGACCTTGCCCACGTTGACCAGCTTGTGCGCCATCTGCGCCTTCTTTAGGACCCTGAGGCTGTGTAACTTTTTCTCCCACAAGACGCACAGGCATATCTTGTATAGGCGCTCCCAAGGGAGAGATGATAACAAGTTCATCGCTCTTAAGCCCTTTGCCTATAAGAGCTACGTTTAAATCTTTCCAAAGCACTTCTACAGAGCGTATATCTAAGCTTGTACTGCCGTCTTCATTTCTCTTAACTACCCACACAGTATCGTTACCACGCAAAGCCAGACGAGGAAGTTCTATAACATCATTCAAAGAACCTGCTTGCAACTCCACACGCACATAGTCACCCAAGAGTAAGGGAGGTTCGTCACTGTCTAAGGCTAAGGGGTCTTCTATCTGAATAAGTACACGTCCCATACGCGTAGTCTCGTCTAGCGAGGCTATGCTATGACGCACATGACCTTTACGCACACCGCCCACGGTGGTGAAAATTTCTGCCTCCGTGTTGTCAAAAATATCTGCGCCTAAATTTTGTAATTTATCTAAAGGTATAGCGGCTTCAATATAAAAAGTGTCCGTACCTACTAAGGTAGCCACCGTGTCAGACTGTGAGGCTTGGCTTCCAAGAGACACATTACGCGCTGTTACAAGGGCATTATACGGCGCAGTGATTTGCGTACGCGATAAATCCAACTTTGCTTGCTCCACTTCCACCTCTGCTGATTGTAGAGTAGCTTTGGCCTGTGCCAGTTGCGGTGCGCGTAAAGCTAAAGCCGTAGTACGCACGCCGCCGGCGGTTTTATTGAGCTGTGCCACTTCTGTACGCGCCACTCTTTGCTGACCCATTTCTAAATCATAATCGGCTTTGGCTTTGGCCAAAGCGCTTTCTTTCAGCGCAAGGGCGTATTCATAGTCTTCAGCATCCAAACGTAAAAGTAGGTCACCTTTTGATACAAGTCCCCCTGTGTCAAAATTTTTGCCCAATTCTTCTACTTGTCCTGAAACGCGTACGCGCACCATGGTTTCTTGGTCAGCTTTTACAGAACCCAAGGCTTCTATGGTCAGCTCTGCTGTGGCACGCTTGGTAGAAAATGTTGTAACCAAGGGATTAGACATGGGTGGTTTCATACGCTTGGTATTGGGTTTGGTAAGCACCATAAAAGCGCCTGCCGCCCCTCCTATGATGATAATGACTATGACCAATAAAGCCGTAGCAAAGCCACTTTTCTTGGGAGCTGTACTCATAAAAAACCTACTTACTCAAAAAATTGTTGTATATTACTGTAAAGACACAGGGAAAGTTAAAGATCCTAAAGTGCGGTATAAGGTAATGCGTGAACGCACCACAGTGGTCTTTTGACGCGCAATGGATCTTTCAAGACTTTGGACATTTTTTAACTCTGTAATGTAATTTAAGAAGGTAGAAACACCGCCTAAATAGCTATTACGCGCTTCTATCATGGCGGCAGAGGCAAATTCATACTGCTTATTCAAAAGTTCTAATCTGCGACTCTCTCCCTTATGGGCGGCGAGGGCATTGTCCACTTCTTGAATAGCTAGAGCTACAGTTTTGGTATAGTTTTGCACTTCAATATCGCTTTGTGCGCGCACGCGTGCTTCTTCAGCGGCAAGAGCGCCTCCGTCAAATAAAGGCATAGTTAACGATGCCGCCAAGGAAGAAACCCAGTTGGTTATCAAGAAAGACGATTCTGCCGCTTGAAAAACACCAGAGGCTGATAAACGTAAGGCGGGGTATCTGTTGGCATGGGCGGCGGATATATCCCAATCTGATGCGGCAAGGTTGGCCCACGCGCTGGCAATGTCAGGGCGCGCGTCCAAAAGCTGTACAGGTAAGCCCACTTCTGGCAGAGGCTGTAAGCTTGGCAAAGCGGCTTTTTCGTCAATCTCTAAGCCAGAGCCTGGCAAGGTGCCTTGCAATATGGCTAATTGATTACGTAAGGCTGTGGCTTCTTGGCGTAGTGTGGGAACTTCTGCCAATACAGAAGCCAGCAATTCTTTTTGTTGTAATAATTCAAGGCTTGTGCCCAAACCGTTATTAAAGCGCACGGTTTGCAATTCTACAAGGTCTTCGTTGATGGCAATCTGCGCTTCAAGCACAGCAAGGTCTTGCCTGTTGCCAAGCAAAGAAACCCACGCGTCAGCCACTTCTGCCGCTACGGACATGGCGGCAGTTTGTAAATCGTATTGCGTTGCTTCAGTGCGTAGCAATTCCGCTTCGCGCTGAGAGCGTACTCTTCCCCACAAGTCTAGCTCAAAAGAAGCCGCTAAACCTACACCATAGTCATTGCTGGTATTGTCGGAGGTGGTGTTGTTGTCGTGGTTGGTAGATACGGTGCGTCTGGTGCTGGCATCGCCGTCAAAATTCAACGTGGGGAAAAGCCCCGCCGTCGCCTTGCGCACTGTGGATTGACTTTGACGCAATTTGGCATAAGCAGTGACAATATCAAAATTGCTGGTCAAAGATTTTTCCACAAGTTTGGTGAGATCGGCACTTTCAAAGTTTTCCCACCAAGGTCTTTCTGCTTTTACCAAGGTGTTGGCTGTTGTTGTAGCGTCTTGTTTTGCCTGCGGTATGGAAGGATAGGCAGCAGGCATGGCAGCAGGCAAGGTTTGCTGTATATTGCGCTGATCAGGAGCAAAAGGAGCACAGGCGCCTAATGTTACCACAAGGGGAATAATTAAAAAACTTTTTTGTATAGAGGACATAAATAACCTTTTTATAAAGTGCATTCACTCAAACTAGCGTAGGAAAGCTTCCGCCGAAAGCACAGTAAAATGCAAATATTAAATTTTTATTAAGGAAAAAATTTTTTCTCTGTATGTTCACATGCGCTTATGCGCACATGAACATTTTATGACCAGCATTCTACAGAGAAATACGTGTAAATAACGCCAAATATTCTTGATTGCCTTTAGGGCCTAAAATGGCAGAAGGGACTATACCCTCAAAACGTAAGGGGAGTTCGTGTTCGCAAAAATGCACCACTTTATCAATGGCACTTTGGCGTATTTCGGGGTCGCGTACAATACCTTTTTGAGTTTGCCCTGCGCCCACTTCAAATTGAGGTTTAATGAGTGCTAAAATTTTTCCGCCTACCTCAAGCCACGGCATACATGAGGGTAAAACCATAGTCAGCGAAATGAAAGACACATCTGCCACCACCATTTGCACCATTTCTGGAATAAGGCTTGGTTCTGCCACGCGCAAATTGGTTTTTTCTAAATTGATAACGCGCGGGTCTTGACGCAGTTTTTCGTGTAATTGCCCATGCCCCACATCTACAGCATAGACCTTTACGGCGCCGTGTTGCAAAAGGCAGTCGGTAAAACCTCCTGTGGAAGCGCCTGCATCCAAACAGACAAAGCCTGTCACATCTAAAGAAAAATGCTCAAGACCTGTTAAGAGCTTATAAGCGCCGCGACTGGCAAAGCGTTCTTGCGCCGCCAAAATAAACACTGTTTGCGGCGGATAAGGATGCCCCGGCTTATCCACAGGTACAGGGGGATCACCCACAAAAACTTGACGCGCCATAATAAAGCGTTTGGCTTGTTCACGACTTTCTGCAAGACCTTGCTCAAAAAGAAGCTGGTCTGCACGGACTTTTGACGATTTTCCCGCGTAGCTGGTCTTGCCAAGCGAAGCGTCTTTGTGTATTGTGCCCTCGTTATTGTGGGCTTGGGAAGATTTCTTGCGTTTCATGCGCATGCTGTACTCCCTTTTGCGATAAATGACAATTTTTTTCCGCTTTGCGAGCAGCTTTACACGCGCCGCAAGGGTAAAGCAGAAATATTTCAAGGCTTATGCTTCAATATCTCTGTAAAAAAACACAAGCAAAAAAAGCCTTATACAATAAAAACAGAAATTTTACCCTCTTTTCTCCTTGCCAAAGTTGAGAAAAGGGTATAGTTATTTTTCCCCTTTACTATGCGAGGTAATAGAAATGAAAAAAGATATCCATCCAAAGACCTACAAGGCCACAATTACGTGTGCCTGCGGCAACGAAGAACAATTGCTCACCACCAAAGGCGAGCGCATTTCTTTGGAAGTATGTTCTGCATGTCATCCCTACTACACAGGGAAGCAACGCTTTTTGGACACAGCTGGTCGTATTGATCGCTTCCGTAAAAAGTACGCTAAGTTTGAAAGCAAGTAGGTTTTTACCTGCTGCAAACCTTGATTTGCCTAGCTTACATTGTTTGCCCCTGTCCTTCCAAGAAAGCATGTGATTTTTTGGAAGGACACGGCTCCCAGCCAAAGTATCATTTTTTGTAAAAAGTAGGTGTCATATAATAAATATGCCCCTCGTCTTTTTTTGCAAAAAAGATACCTTTACGTGTTTTTATAACATGTTCTTTACTTTTTCCCTTTGTTTGAGGTGCTCATGAAAATATCCCTCTTACGTTCTCTCCTCACGGGACTTTGTGCAAAAGCCTGCCCCACTGTGGGCGGACAAGCTGTTATGGAAGGGGTCATGATGCGTCATCAAAACCATTATGCCTTAGCCGTGCGTCGTAGTGACGGCACCATTGTAGCAGAGCGCAAGCCGTGGTTTTCGCTCACCCAGCACCCTCTTCTAAAAAAGCGTTTTGTGCGCGGTTTTCCCGTATTGCTTGAAACCCTTGTTAACGGCATTAAGGCGCTGAACCGCTCCGCAGAACAAGTGGCTGACGGTGAAAACGAAAAATTAGAAACATGGCACATTGTGCTGACTATGGTTATAGCTTTGAGCATGGCTGTATTGCTTTTTGTGGTTTTGCCTCATGTGCTGTCCATAGGCATGACGTGGCTTAATCTTGGGGGTGATGTAGAAGCCCTTTCTTTCCACCTTTGGGACGGACTTTTTAAGTGCGGTATATTTGTGGGTTATATTGGGCTTATTTCCTTTTTGCCAGATATACGCCGCGTTTTTGAATATCACGGTGCCGAGCACAAGGTTATTCACACCTTTGAAAGCGGTAAAGAAGTCACTGCCTACGAGGCTATGCATATGAGCCGCTTACATCCGCGTTGCGGCACTACATTTCTTCTTTTTGTGATCAGTATATCCATAGTGTTGCATGCTGTGCTTGTACCTTTATTACTGTATATTTGGACACCAGAAAGCACTGTTCTCAAGCATATTGTAACGCTTGTTTTTAAGCTGGCATTGATGATTCCCATTGCTTCTTTGGCATACGAACTTATCCATGCCGCCGCGCGTATGAGCGAAGAAACTCTTTTGGGACGTGTTTTGCGCGCTCCTGGGCTTATGCTACAAAAGCTTACCACCTATGAACCGCATTATGACCAGCTTGAAGTTGCCATTGTGGCCCTTTACGAAGCCTTGGGCAAGGATGCGCCAGAGTATGTCCGTCCTGTGAAGTATAGCGCTATGGAAGTCTAGCTACTCCATACAACAACTGCTTACTGTGGTAGAAAATTTTATATAACGCCTGTTGAAAGTACTATCCGCAACAGAATAAGACACAAAGGATATGCATATGTTCGCCAAGCTCGAAAGTTTGTAAAAAAAATACATGGAGTTGGAAAGCCAGCTCGCCGATCCCGATGTATTTAATGACCAAGACCGTTACCGTAAACTGACTAAGGCTCATGCCGATTTACGTGAAGTTGTGGACCTTTTTCGTGAGCACCGCACCCTGCTTGAGCAAAAAGAAGAAAACACTCTTTTGCTTGACGATGGAGACGCAGACTTACGCGCCATGGCACAAGAGGAAATTGCCGTTGCTGACGCGCGTTTGCCCGAAATTGAGCATCAACTGAAACTTCTTCTCTTGCCTAAAGACCCCTTGGACGAGAAAAACACCATTTTAGAAATCCGCGCCGGTACAGGCGGCGACGAAGCTTCTCTTTTTGCGGCGGATCTTTTCCGTATGTATTGCAGATATGCAGAAGTGAAAGGCTGGAAGACTGAAGTTATGAGTGAATCGCCCACAGATACAGGCGGCATGAAAGAAGTCATCTGCCTTATTTCTGGTGACCGCGTGTATAGCCAGCTCAAATACGAAGCGGGCACACATCGCGTACAGCGCGTTCCTGCCACCGAAACCCAAGGTCGTATTCACACTTCTGCCGCTACAGTGGCTGTTATGGCAGAAGCTGACGAAGTTGATATTGATATTCGTCCCGATGATTTGCGTATTGACGTGTACCGTGCCTCTGGCGCTGGTGGTCAGCACGTTAACAAGACAGAATCTGCTGTGCGTATTACACATATTCCCACAGGCACAGTGGTGACTTGCCAAGACGAAAAAAGCCAGCACAAAAACAAAGCTTCTGCTATGAAGGTATTGGCTTCACGTATTTTGCAAGCTGAACAAGAAAAGCAAAATGCCAGCATGTCTGCTGACAGAAAAGCGCAAGTGGGCTCTGGTGACCGTTCTGAACGTATCCGTACGTACAACTTCCCCCAAGGGCGTTGCACAGATCACCGTATCAATCTCACCTTGTACTCTTTGGAAAAAATCATGGAAGGCGACATTGCACACCTTCTTGAATCATTGAATACATTCTATCAAACAGAAGCTTTGAAAAATCAGTCGGAAGGCTAGAGTTTCTAGTTTTGAATTTTTAAGGGGAAACTTTTATGAAGAAGTTTCCCCTTATTTTTTAAAAAATCACACTCACCTGAACGCTTTCAGCACCGTCTAAAGAGGCGTTTTTCACACGCACATGAGCGCCGTGTAAACTGGCAATATGGCGTACAATGGCAAGACCAAGCCCACTGCCTGTCTCTTTTTGTCCAGGGGGACGATAAAACCTTTGTCCTAATTGCTGTAAGGCGTCTTCTGCTATATGCGGCGCAGAGTTTTCTACTATAATACT
>CAYJFR010000029.1:0-6518 GCA_964369335.1 uncultured Desulfovibrionaceae bacterium
GCCCCCGGCTCATAACCGGTTTGTCCCAGGTTCAAGTCCTGGTGGGCCCACCATCAAGAAAACAGCCGCTTATGTACATTGCATAGGCGGCTTTTTTTGTATCCCCCCCTCCCCTATCTTTGAGGTAAAGCCACATACGCCCATACTTTTCTCTTGAATTCTGTATAAAAACACGTGATTGTAGCTTTGCACACAAGACAAGCCCTATTCTTTTTTATATAGTTAAAACGGTGAATACGCCGTTGCTCTTAAGGAGCATCGAGGAAACATCATGGAAGAAACAAAGAAAAGCTTTAATTGCACTATGGAATTAACGCTCAGCCTTATTGGGGGAAAATGGAAGCCCATTATCATTTACTATATCGGCACACAAGGGAGCGTGCGCTATGGGGAGTTACGCCGCCTTATCCCCGGCATAAGTCAGCGTGTGCTTTCGCGAGAATTACGCGAGCTGGAAGCGGCGAGAATAGTCGCCAGAAAAAGCTTTGAGGGAAAAGTATTGCATGTGGAATACTCCTTAACGGCAGCAGGAAAGGACGTATTGCCTATTCTCAACGCGCTGACCGTGTGGGGCAACACCTATAATGAAAAGTATAATTATGCCACAGTGACCTTGGGCTAGCAGTAGTCATGAGCACGGATAAATTTGTCCGTACTGACAAAAACATCCATAATTGACCCTAAAAAGTTACTGGTTATTTTGTCTATAACCTTGGCAGACATCTGCCTTTATGGAAGCTATCTCATAATTATGTGATAGCATATTTTGAGTAGCTTCTAACGTCAAACGATAGTTTGACGCCATGGCATAGCCATATGCATTCTAAAACAGGAGCCCATCATGCATTATACAGGTCAAGTTTACAGACACCCCATAGAAGCCCGCACCCCTTTATTGGAAGTGACAGCAGGCTGCTCGCACAATAAATGTTCTTTTTGCACCATGTACAGAGAAACGCCTTTTCAGGTTTCACCCATAGAGCATATAGAGGAAGACCTTCAAGAGCTCAAAAACAGCAATATGCCCATCAAGCGCATCTTTTTGGTCAATGGCGAGCCTTTTATTTTACCCACAAAAAAACTTATAGCCATAGGTGAACTTATCCATAAGTATTTTCCCGACATAGAAACCATCACCTGCTATGCTTCCATAAAAAGCCTTAAAAACAAAACTCTTGAAGAACTTAAAAGTCTTCGAGCGCTGAATTTTAACGAATTACATATAGGGCTTGAGTCTGCCTATGACCCAGCCATTAAGCAGATGAATAAAGGCTTCACCGCCAAAGAAGCTTATGAGAACATTGAAAAACTCACCAAGGCAGGCTTTGCTTGGGACGCTATTATTATGACAGGGGTGGCAGGCAAAGGAAAAGGTAATATTCATATAGAAGAAACGGCAAAATTGCTCAATACCTATCCGCCTTATCTTGTTTCGCTCATGACAACGTCAGTGGCTCAAGGCACACCGCTAGAAAAAATGCGCGATGCCGGTGAATTTGTGGAGTGCACAGAGTTGGAAAAGATTGAAGAAGAAAAGTACCTGCTCCAACTGCTGAATTGCCCAGAGGCGTACTTTTTTGGTGGGCATAATTATAACCTCATCCCCGTCAATGGGCCTTTGTCAGACAAAGAAGCCATTATACAACATATAAATACACGGCTGAAAAACTTCAGCGCAGATATTCTACATGACGTGCATGACAGGGATAATATATAGAGCGTGTTCATATAAACGCCTTTTACTTTCATGCGCACGAAATTTCTCTTCAAAGAACAAAACGACTCGCCGTGAAAAGTGTTTGGGGGGGGGGGGGGGGGCCCCAAACTATACACCCCCCCCCCCCCCCCAAGAAAAAACTAAATATACTTCGCCACTAAATCGCCCATTTCAGAGCAAGTTGTGTGCAAAGAACCGTCTTCCATAATGTCACTAGTGCGGTGGCCTAATTGTAAGACCTTGCGCACGGCGTCTTCTATGGCTTGAGCTTCTTCTGTGGCGTCAAAAGCAAGGCGTAACATCATGGCAGCGGACAAAATTGTTGCCAAGGGGTTTGCCAAGTTTTGCCCTGCAATATCAGGGGCAGAACCGTGACTAGGCTCAAAAAGCCCTGGGCCGCTTTCACCAAAAGAGGCGGAAGGCAACATACCGAGAGAACCTGTAATAACGGCGGACTCATCGGACAAAATATCACCAAAAATATTGCCAGTTACAATAACGTCAAATTGCGAAGGGTCGCGCACTAATTGCATGGCGGCATTGTCCACATACATATGTGACAACTCAACTTGTGGATATTCTTTATGAACTTCTTCCACCACATCACGCCATAATTGCGAAGTTTCCAGCACATTGGCCTTGTCTACAGAGCAGACTTTATTGTTACGCTTGGTGGCAGTTTGGAAAGCCACATGGGCAATACGGCGGATTTCGTCTTCGTCGTAAATCATGGTGTTATAGCCTACGCGTTTGTCATTGCGTATTTCCACAGCGCGCGGCTCACCAAAATAAATATCCCCTGTCAACTCACGAATAACAATAAGATCTAAGCCTTTAGCGGCAATGTCTGCACGTAACAAACACGCGCCGGCAAGCTCAGGAAAAAGCGTGGCTGGGCGTAAATTAGCAAACAAGCCCAAACCTTTACGGATGGCAAGCAAGCCTTTTTCGGGGCGAATGCTTTTTTCAATTTTGTCCCACTTGGGGCCACCCACAGCGCCTAACAATACTGCATCAGCTTTGCGACACTCAGTCATGGTCTCTTCTGGTAAGGGAACGCCTTTGGCATCCACAGCGGCACCGCCAATAAGCGCGTACTCATAGGTAAAATCATGGCTGAATTTTTGTGCCACAGCGTCCAGCACTTTTTTAGCTTCTGCCACAATCTCTGGCCCAATACCATCACCCGGCAACACGCAAATATGCTTTTTCATGAAACTTCCTTATTATTCTATAGACAGTGATATTTTTTGAAGAAAACAGCCTCTTCAAAACTTCCTATGCGCCAAAAAATACGCTTTTTTATGTACATTGGTCAAGAGCAAGTGCCACTTTAGACGAGAATATTTCTCGTATTGACAGCATGGGGCTTTAACGGTAGGAGTACGCAAGTAAAAGTATGTATTACAGGCTGATAAAGATTTTTATTGCCTCCACACAACGACCTATAGTCGTCATATAACATTCTAAAATATACCAAAAATATTATGCAACTACAGACCATCCCCACACCTAGCTATGTGCTTGACGAAAAAAAACTTAAAGCAAACCTTGAAGTTTTACAGAGCGTACAAGAGCGCACAGGCTGTAAGATTCTCTTGGCGCAAAAAGCCTTTTCCATGTTCTCTTGCTATAAAACCATTGGACAATACTTGGCGGGAACCACAGCCAGCGGCTTGTATGAAGCTAGGCTTGGACATGAGGAAATGGGCGGCGAAACACATATTTTTTCCCCTGCCTATAAAGATGAAGACTTTGAGCACATTCCCCAAATTTGCCAGCACATTGTTTTTAATTCCCTACGCCAACTAGAAAAATTTCGTCATAAGTGCGGCAATGCCAGTATAGGCTTGCGTATTAATCCGCAATGCTCCACCCAAGGCGATCAGGCTATTTATGACCCTTGCGCACCGGGGAGCCGTCTTGGCGTTACGCGTGAAAATTTCACTGAGGACTGTATTACAGGCAGTGGCGGCGCTGTGCTTGAAGGCTTGCACTTTCATACCTTGTGTGAGCAAAATTCTGATGCCCTCGCCACCACTATAGAGGCTGTAGAAGAGCAATTCGGTGATATTTTGCACCGTATGCAATGGCTGAATATGGGTGGTGGGCACCATATCACGCGCCCTGATTACGATATTGCCTTACTAGAAAGCATCATCACACGCATACAAAAAACCTACAACCTTCAAGTATACCTTGAACCCGGTGAAGCCATTGCTCTGCGCGCTGGCTATCTGGTGTGTGAAGTACTTGATATAGTGGAAAATAGCGGTATTACAACGCTTATTCTTGACGCCTCCGCCGCTTGTCATATGCCGGACGTGCTAGAAATGCCTTACCGTCCGCCACTTAAAGACTCTGGTCTTGCTGGAGAAAAAGCCCATACCTACAGGCTTTCTTCTCATACCTGCCTTGCCGGTGATATTATCGGTGATTATAGCTTTGATACGCCTAAAAACATTGGGGACAGGCTTATTTTTGAGGATATGGCCATTTACTCCATGGTGAAAAACAATACTTTCAATGGCATTCCCTTGCCGCATATCGTCTCTATGGACGCTGACGGGCAATGCCGTATTGTGAAGTCTTTCGGTTATGGGGATTTTAAACAGCGCCTTTCATAAACAGTTCGCTGAAAATGGACAATTTGCATAAAGTCATTGCGAGAAGCGTAGCGACGAAGCAATCCAATGTACACAAGCTGTAAAAAAACTATTTACAAATATAAAGAGATATACATGTCACATACACTTAAAGCTTCGCCCCCTTTGAACACTTTGCCTAAGGACGACGGCTTTTTTATGCCCGCGGAATTTGCCCCCCATGACGCTTGTCTTATGATTTGGCCCTCACGCCCCGGCTCGTGGCCACATAAAGCTCATGCAGGGCGGCGCGCTTTTCATGCTGTGGCAAAGGGCATTGCTCGCTCCGAAAAAGTCTATATGCTGGTGAACCAAGAAGGCTTCTCTTCTGCCCAAGAGGCTTTGGGACAAGAGCACAATATAGAACTTATTCCCATGGAAAGCGACGACGCATGGGCGCGAGATGTGGGGCCTACCTTTGTGGTCAACGCCGCTGGTCAGCGCCGCGGTATTGATTGGGTTTTCAACGCTTGGGGCGGTCATGTGGACGGTTTGTACAGCCAGTGGCAGCAAGATGACCAAGTGGCGACGGCCTTTTGCCATATTCTCGGCGATGCCCATTATTCAGCGCGTCCTTTTGTATTAGAGGGCGGTGCCATTCACAGCGACGGCGAGGGAACTATTTTAGTGACAGAAAGTTGCTTGCTTTCTGAAGGGAGAAATCCCCATATGTCGCGCCAAGATATTGAAGCTACCTTGTGCGCCTATTTGGGTGCGGAGAAAGTTATTTGGCTTCCGCGTGGCATTTGGCAAGACGAAACCAATGAGCATGTGGACAATGTTTGCGCCTTTGTGCGCCCTGCTGAAGTGGTGCTTGCATGGACAGATGATGAAAATGACCCGCAATACGCCCTTTCAAAAGCTTGCCTTGATACCTTAGAAGCAGCTCGCGACGCGCAAGGGCGTTCTTTCACAGTACACAAATTGCCCATTCCTGCACAGCCTGTGTGCATTACTGAAGAAGACCTCACAGGCTATGTTTTTGCTGAAGGCGAAGATTTTCGCGAGCTTGGTGAACGCCTTGCCGCCAGCTATGTCAATTTTTATATATCTAACGGGCATATTTTATTGCCACAATTTGGCGACGCTCACGACAGCCTAGCCGTAGAGATTATGGCTTCGCTTTTTCCTGAAAGGGAAATTTTGCCCATAGCGGCGCGAGATATTCTTGTAGGCGGAGGCAATATTCACTGCATTACCCAACAAATACCCCAAAAGAAGTAAGGAAAAATCATGCCAAATATTACCCTCAGCGCTGTGCAAATGCTTTGTAAACAAGATGTGAGCACAAATATTGACCACGCTGAAAGTTTAGTGCGTGACGCCGCCGCTCAAGGCGCTCATGTCATTCTTTTGCCAGAACTTTTTGAACGTCCCTATTTTTGCCAAGAGCGCCGTTATGATTTTTACGCTTATGCGCTTCCTGTACAGGAAAATCCTGCGGTGCAGCGTATGGCAAGCCTTGCCAAAGAGCTTGGCGTGGTGCTTCCTGTGAGTATTTATGAGCGGGACGGCAATTGTCTGTACAATACCGTTGTTATGATTGACGCTGACGGCACACAGCTAGGTATTTACCGTAAAACCCATATTCCCGACGACCATTATTATCAGGAAAAATTCTACTTTTCTCCCGGCAATACGGGCTTTCAAGTGTGGGAAACGGCCTATGGGAAAGTGGGCGTGGGCATTTGTTGGGACCAGTGGTTTCCTGAGGCGGCGCGCTGTATGGCATTGCAAGGGGCTGAAATGCTTCTGTATCCCACAGCCATAGGCTCCGAGCCCATTTTAGCCTGTGATTCCATGCCCCATTGGCAACGCGTTATGCAAGGTCATGCCGCCGCTAATATCATGCCCGTTGTGGCGGCAAACCGTATAGGTATTGAAGAAGTCCTTCCTTGTGAAGACAATGGACAGCAAAGCTCTTCCCTGCATTTTTACGGCTCTTCTTTTATTACTGACGCCACAGGGGAAAAAATCAGTGAGGCGGGGCGTCATAAGGAAGAATTGCTTTTTGCCTCTTTTGACCTTGCAGAATTGGCAGAAAACCGCCTGCAATGGGGACTTTTTCGAGACAGGCGTCCGCATTGTTATACACGTATTAGTAAGTAGTTTTATAATTTTATTGGGGGAGGGAAAAACTTTTGCTAGCGCCAAAA
>CAYJFR010000029.1:6528-12426 GCA_964369335.1 uncultured Desulfovibrionaceae bacterium
TTCCCCTTTCAGGGACAAGTGCTAGCGCCAAAAAGTTTTTCCCTCCCCCAAACCCCCTCCCTTTTCAAAACGCGCTAACGAGAACGTTTTACGTTCTTCGGGCTGACCCCCTCAAAAACTTTCAGCTTTGCTCTTTGTATCCGTACTCTTCGAGCAGGACGGCGAGTCATTTTGTTTTTTAAAGAGAAATTGTGTGCGCATGTTATTTGAAAAGAAACGCTGAGCAGAGATAGCCCTCTTATATATTTCCTATGTGTTCAGCATTTTACTATGAACACATAGGAAAAAACTAAGCATTTCGAAGTTCTAGCACGTTTTTTTTCTTTGCTCACGCATAATACTTTTATACTTTGTGTCGATATGTTTTCTATAATATCCACTAAGGAGACAGTATGAAAACAGATTTTCGCGTAGTAGCATTGCTCAGCGCTTTACCCATAATAACATGTTTTACCGCTTTGGGAGATTTTGGCACCGTTTGGAATTTTACCCTTGTAGCATGTAGTATTTTGTTTGCAGGTGTGGGCATATTTTTTTTATATCATAATGTTAGCGCACAAGCTCAAGAGCTTAAAGAGCGTATGCAAGCTCTACAAAAAGCTGAGCCAAGCCGCGCACATGCAGGGCAACAAGATGCCCATGAAGTGTACGCCGCCCTTCAGCATTTGCACGCTCATTGGCACAGTCAATATCAAGAAAGTCAAACTGCTTTAGCCAGCTTACGCCAAGAATATCAAGAACAGCTCACGCTTTTGGACACATACAAGAAAAATGAATCCGAACAAAGCAACACCTTAAAAAGCATAGAAAAAATCAGTCAAAAAGCCGCCAATGTCACCAAGCGCCTTTCTGGCGGTGTGCGTGAGTGTACCCATGTGGTGGGGCAAGTAGAAAAAGGTATGGCTTCGCAAGTGGCGCACCTTAAAGACACGCACGATGCCATGACCATTATGACCCAGCACACAGACGAGTCCGCCCAAAAAGTACACACCGCCTCTCAAGGGGCAGAAACTTCCAGACAAAAAGCCTTGGTGGGTGCTGAGGATGTCAAAAGCGCCGTTGAAAGCATTGATATTGTTAAAAATACTGTGCTAGGACTGCGTCAAACCATGAATACGCTTGTGGAAAAAACCACAGATATTGGCAAGGTTATGGGCGTCATTAACGATGTGGCAGACCAAACCAATTTGCTCGCCCTCAACGCCGCCATTGAAGCCGCCAGAGCTGGCGACGCGGGGCGCGGTTTTGCTGTGGTGGCCGATGAGGTGCGCAAGCTTGCAGAAAAGACTATCCTTGCCACCAAGGAAGTGGAAGGAGCCGTTGCCAGCATTCAAGCAGAAACCAATCGCAATATGGAAGCTGTATCTACAGCCGTGGAATATACCGTAGAAAGTGCGCAAAAAGCCACACATGCCGGTGTTTTTATGCAGGATATTGTGCAGGATATGGAGCATACCGCCACACAGCTTAACGACATTGTGACCTTGGCGCAGATGCAAGCCCAAACCAGTCATCGTGTCAACGGTGCTTTACAGGAGGTACACACCCTTTCTGCCGCCACCAGTGAGCATATGCACAGTTTTATGAACACTCTTGTAGGTTTTTCTAGCAGTGTGGATGAGGTGGATATTATTGTTCACGCCTTGCATACAGGCAATTTTGACGAAGCTTCTTCCTCTGGTACTTTCATCACCTGGACAGACGATTTAGCCCTCGGTATTCCCATCATAGACGCTCAGCACAAACAGCTTTGTAATTATATCAATCAGTTGCATACAGCCATGCAAAATAAGGCCAATGAGCGTATTTTAGCTGATTTGCTTCACAAATTGTCAGAATATACCGTCAGTCATTTTCAAGCGGAAGAGAAAATCTTCTCCGCCACAGCCTATCCTGATACGCAAAGGCACAAAGAAACTCACGTCAAATTTGTCAATAAGCTTTTGGATTTTAAAAAACAGCTTTCTAGCGGCAGTGCGGTGCTCAGTATGCAACTTCTTGATTTTCTCAAAGATTGGCTTATCAAGCATATTATGGGTACAGATACGCAGTATATTACGTATGTTAAAGGTAGAAAGTAGTTTTTCATTTTTGTTTTTTACTGGGGAAGGAAAAAGGATTTGAAAAAAGATTCTCTTCCTCCCCCATAAAAAAATGCGTACCTATACCAAGAGCACAATACTAGACTTTCACACCTTATGCCTATAGTATACAGCGTCTTTCTTTCCACACTTTAAGCATATTGGTGACAGCATGCCCACAAACACCGCCCACAAAACATCGTATTGCGTGGCACATATTAACTTGCAAGCATTACAGCACAATTTTACCACATTGTGCGCCCGAATCCCTTGCCACGCGCAAGGCATGGCAATCATAAAAAACGACGCTTACGGGCACGGTCTTTTGCCCACAGCCAAAGCTTTACATGAAGTGGGCGCGCAATCCTTCGGCGTGGGGACGGTGTATGAAGGCGAAATTTTGCGTCAAGCTGGATATACACAAGAAATTCTTATCTTATTGGGTGCTCATTCACCACAAGAAATGGCGCTGTGCCTGCAATATGACCTCACTGTCATGCTGCCCCATATGCACAGCTTACAGCTTGCCGCCGATACACAGCACAAGACAAAGAAGTTACGCGTTGCCATAAAATGCGAAACTGGCATGTCACGCCTAGGCTTCACACCAGAAGAAATGCCGCAAGTGGTGCAACTTTTGCAAAAAACTCCACATATTGAGGTGAGTATGGCTGTCACGCATATTTCTTGCGCAGATATGCCCGAAAAAGAAAGCTTTGTGCGTCAGCAAGCCGCTCTTTTTGCGCAGATGACCCAAGAACTTGGCAAAGCGTATCCGCAAATGCGCCGCTCCATGTGTAATTCTGCCGCCTCCCTTGCCTACAATGAACTTTCTCAAGAAATTTGCGCTGATATATACCGCTTTGGCATTGCCCTGTATGGCGGCAATCCCTTTTTCCAAACTTCATGGCAAAATAAAGGGGATGGCTTGCGTGAAGCTATGCGTATAAGCACTACTATTTTGCATGTTTACCAAGCTAAAGCAGGGCAAGCTATAGGCTATGGCGCCACCTATGTGGCAGAAAAAAATATGCGTATAGCTGTGCTCGGCGTAGGCTATGCCGACGGATTTACGCGCGGACTTTCAGGAAATCCTCAGGCACAAATCTGCATTCATAAGCAAGCCGCTCCCATTTGTGGCAGAATATGCATGGGAACGCTTATGGTAGATGTGAGTCATATTGAGCCTGTGCAAGCAGGACAGCAAGCGTGGATTGTGGACGCACAGCACAAAGACTTTTCTCTTCAAGCCCTTGCGCAAAGGTGGGGAACTATCCCCTATGAATGTTTATGTCTTTTGGGTAAAAATACCCGTATATATGAATAAAATACAAATATTTAGAGTTAATTAACGAGGTTTGTTATGGAACAAAAAGAATTGGTGATTTTGAATGTTTCCCCTTTGGACGGTGTTGTGGACGCTTTGTGTACCCCTGAATCTTTAAAAGCTGTCTGGCATAAACCCGCACATAATGCGCCTATGCCTTCCATAGAGCGCTTACAAGAGCTTATTCAGCGCCTACAAGCTTTGCTTTTTCCGGGCTTTTTTGGCACATCACAAGTGCGTTTAGAGTCTTTGCGCTATCACCTAGCCGCCAATTTGGACAGTATTTATCATATCCTCGCTGAGCAAATTCGTAGCGGTGCGTGTTTTGCCTGTGCTGGGCGCGAAAATGAATGTAAATTCTGCAAACGCGGTTCTCTGGAAGCCGCCATGGCATTTATTCAACAGCTTCCAGAAATGCGCCGTATTCTTGCCACTGACGCTGAGGCAGCCTATAGAGGTGACCCTGCCGCCTCCAGTCCCGGTGAAACTATTTTCTGCTATCCCTCCATGCTTGCCATGACGCATCACCGCATTGCGCATGAATTATACAAATTAGGTATTCCTGTCATTCCGCGTATTATCTCTGAAATGGCGCATTCACGTACAGGCATTGATATTCACCCCGGCGCTACCATAGGCGAAGATTTCTTCATTGACCACGGCACAGGCGTTGTTATTGGTGAAACAGCCATTATTGGACAACATTGCCGTTTATATCAAGGTGTTACCTTGGGAGCGCTTTCTTTCCCCAAAGACTCAGACGGCACGCTGACCAAGGGCATTGCGCGTCACCCCATTCTTGAAGATGATGTCACCGTATATGCCGGTGCCACCATTTTAGGGCGTGTTACCATAGGTAAGGGTGCTATAGTGGGTGGTAATGTTTGGGTCACCAAGGATATTCCTGCAGGGGGGCGTGTGGTACAAGAGCGCGCTGTGCGTAAAGATGATAATCTCACCGGCAGCACCAAGAATGCCACTTGTAAACTCCCTGAGAAATAACATATGCTCTACAAAAACACACTTATTTACGCGCTACTGCTCCTTTTGCTTGCTTGCGCACTCACGGCATGCGGCCCACGTGAAATGGACGTGGATGTGAAAGGGCAAGTTATTGTGGGTGGCGGTGTTGGTGGTGGTTTGAAGAAGTAGTTTTGGGTTTATTTTAAGATTATTTTTTATGGGGGAAGAACTTTTTCTGAAGAAAAGGTTCTTCCCTCGTAAAATACTCTACCAATCTGCAGGCTTACCTAAAGGGCCTCGCGGAATATCCTCACCGAAAGTGTACATCCCCGGTCTTTGGGCTTCGCTGAGATTTTTACGGCTAAAAGCGTTAAGCCTTTTGCGTAATTCTTGAGCATCTTGCCCTTGTTCTGGCACAATAAAGGCTTTAAGGCGCGCGCCTTCTTCAGGACGCATAAGCCGCACATAGCAATCTTTCACACCGTCGTAGGCGAGAAAAAGCTTTTGTACATACTCAGGGAAAACATTAACTCCGCCCACTTGCACAGCCTTATCACGTCGCCGACTGTGGGTAAAAGTACGCTCACTGTGCCAAGTAATATGGTCTAAAAGATCATACTCCACCTCTCGCCCCGACGGGAGCACGCGATGCAATTTTTCCGTACTTGCCCCCTGCTCTGCGCGCTGTAAATGCCCTAAAAGCGAAAAAGGTTTCCCCCCATGCGGACGACAGCCCACAGCGCCCATTTCTGAAGCGCCGTAAAATTCACGCATCAAAAAGCCTTGCTCAGCAAAGGTCATAAGCACTTCTTCTGGTGTGGGAGATGTGGCAGTAAACAGACATAAAGACTCTCTGGGCGCTGTCACATGCTTAAAGGCGTCACTTTCCATAAAACGCGTCCATAGCAGAGGAATACTGACAACTAAATCCCCTTCACGCATCTCTTTTGCCACCGCCGCAGGCAATAAGGGCACAGAGCGAATGGGAATACCCAAGGCCATAGGAAGAAGTAAGCCAAAAGTAAAGCCGTACATATGATGTAAAGGCACCGTCACCAAGGCAGATTTTTGCCCCAAAACATAAGGCGCTATACTGCTGATTTCTTGACGAATATGTTCTTCTCTGTGCGTGCAAGCCTTGGGCGTGCCTGTAGAACCAGAAGTGAAAAAAGAAATTTCACGCTTGCCACCTTGCCACACAGCATAAATAGCTCTGGCAAACTCGCCTACGGGTGTAGTGAGACTGCGCGGTAAAAATGCCGACAGAAAATGAAGATCTTGCGTCCCAAAAAACATGGCGCAAAAAGTTTTTACCACTTCCTTCTGTATGGCACCGTCTTGAAAATCGCACCACGGGCGCCGCGCAAAGATTTCTGGGTCTTGCGCAGACAAGCCCAAGGGCGAATTTTTGCCCACAGTAACTTGCATTATGGATTGTAAAAGAGCGTAAAAAGCCCGCTCGTCCAAGCCGGGGATGCGCTCCAAAGCCCACGCTTCCACCTCATCAGAGCAAGAAGAATGAAAAGT
>CAYJFR010000029.1:12526-16700 GCA_964369335.1 uncultured Desulfovibrionaceae bacterium
CATAGAACGCACCTCCACAAAGGCAGAGCGCTTCTGAAAAGATTCCGTACAAAGGCATAAGGTCGTGTCTGCATTGGGCGTATTTTTAAGCGCAAGAAACACGTCCAAAGCGTGGGCGAGCATACTTTCACCATAAAAAGGCGAAAGATTTTGCCCTGCGCTGTGCTGTGCTTGACCAGAAAGCAAGACGGTAGCAACATCTTGTGGCATATGCGCCTCAGCAAAGCCCACGCGTATACAAGCCTGTGTTTCATCCTCAGCAGCTTTTTCCAAGCAAAAGAACACAGCGCCCTGCGCACGAGAACTTATTTCAGGACAAGAAGCGCTCAAGCGCTGATCGCATTCGTCCAAAGCCCCCACCAAGGCACGCTGCACCCGTCCGCTGTGTAAAAGCAAAGCGGCAGTTTGCACAGCGCCCGCAAAGGACAATTCAAATTGCGACACCGTTTGACAAGAGCCGCGCGTTTGCAACAACAAAGACATAAGCCCCGCGCCCATATTATTCACGGCATGTGAAAAAGCTGTGGGAGAAGAAAGGCGTGGCTCAGCATCTAGCATAGAATCCATAAAGTCCATACTCATGACAATGCCGCTGTGAGCCGTTCCGATAATAAGCGCTGTATGTTCGTGTTCTGGTGCTTGCCCATTTTGCGGCCACGAGCTCTGCTTTATGGCGCGTAAAGCCGCCAAAGCCCCCATGCGTGCGTATAAAGGAATACGCCTCAAGGCGACACTTTCCCCACCGCGCCACGCCTTGAGCAAATTTGCTAATTCTTGGACATCAGGCGCCACAAAATCCGTCTCTTGTGCGGCAACTCTAGGCAAAGTTTGCCACGAATGTTCTGCCACATGGGGCAAAGAATATACAAGCCCTGAGCCGCATACTTTAAGCCATGCTGTCATGACACGCTCCTTCTTGTTCCAAACACTGGGCACTGCCAAGCACTAAGGCCGCATTTCCTCCACCAAAACCCAATGAGGTAGACAAAGCGCAAGAGCCTTGTATGGGCAGCGTTTGCGTAGTGGGGCAAACATCCATAACAGGATCCACATCGCTAAAGCCCCACGATGTTGGCACAGTTTTTTGCCGTAAAGCTTCCAAAGAAAGCACAGCCTCAAGAGCGCCTGCCGCGCCAAGAGTGTGTCCTGTACCGCCCTTACTGGCCCAAAGGGCAATGCCGTGCTCTTGTACCAAAGAGCGTAATACAGCGCCTTCTACCTTATCATTTTCCGGTGTGGCTGTGCCGTGAGCATTAATAAAAGCAAGGTCTTGCTCACTACACTGAGCTTCGCTTAAAGCCTGCTCGATGGCGCGGCGCAAACCTCGCCCTTGAGGATGCGGCGCGGTAAAGTGATGAGCATCGGCGGCAGAACCATAACCCAACACACAGCCCAAAATTTCAGCACCGCGCTGAACAGCAAGCTCATAGGGTTCTAAGACCACAAAAGCCGCCCCTTCACCCAAATTCAGCCCTTTACGTGTCACATCAAAGGGACGACACGGCTCACTGTCATAAATCATAAGCCGTGCAAAGCCCGTATGCGGCACCACACTTAAAGCGTCAGCACCGCCACACAATACGCACTGAGCCCCAAGGCGCAAGGCGTCTAATCCCATGCCCAGAGCGTCCGCCCCTGAGGTGCAAGCGTTGGCTAAAGTAATACGTGCGCCGTCGCTTTGCGGCACAAGAGCGGTGGCAAGATTACTGTGTAAATAGTCGTCCTTATCGGAAAAATGAGAGTGTTCGTCTTGCTGTGTATAAGGAGCTATGGGCGGCGCTGTCTGCGCTTCAGTGTCGCGGCTCTTGGCATAAGCGTGTAAAAAATGCAGTGCCGAACCTGCTGTAGTCCCTGCTATAATGGGCATATGTACCAAAAGCTGTGGGGGAAGATTCGCACTTTCTAAAGCTTGGTCCACGGCAAAACGCGCCAAGGTCAGCGTATCTTGTGCAGAAAAACGCCTCCCCTCAGCAAAAATATGCGCATCGCCGCTTTCTGCAGCAAAAAAGGGATATGGCATGGCGCTTTCTCCCAAAACAGTCGCAGCCGCTAGCGTTCTTTGTCCTGCTAGCAAAGCCGCAAAAGCCTTACTGGGAGAATTGCCCGCCGCGCAAATGCAGCCCATACCTGTCACCACAGCCTTTATGGGCAAAGCCTGTGTAGATGTTTCTACGTGTTTATGCATAATTTATCAGCCTAGTTTAAAAAATTGCCGTTAAAATTCTTTAAATAGAACATCTCACAAGCGCTTCAAAGTAGCAAGCCTAGCAAAGTAGTTTGCCCTTTTTCAAACATCTGCTTAAAACAAGCTGTTATGCCGTATCCCTTGCACTTTTAATATATTGCGTCAAAGTCCGTGCTGAAATAAAAATTTCTCTGGCTTGTTCTGCGTCGGCAATGGCCACGCCAAAATGCTTTTCCACAAGCACCACCAATTCCACAGCGTCCAACGAGTCTAAAGCCAAGCCCTCTTCACCAAAAAGAGACATATCATCGTCAAAATCTTCAAGGCGCACATCCTCAAGGCGTAATTCTTTAATGATAGCGGTCTTTAACTGCGTGTTTATTTCTTGTTCTGTCATTTTTTCTCCAACCATATATTATGAAAATTAAAAAACTGATACGGATTTTCTGCCACAAATCTTTCTAATTCTTCCACATATTGCGAAACATACGGAAAAAAAACTTGTGGGTCACGATGATTTAAACCCATGGGAACGGCTATTTCACGACTGCACCAAAGGCGCGTATACTGCCCTTCTTGTACTGTTAATTGCACCATCAGCGGCGCTCCCATTTTAGAAGCCAAGGCATAGGCTTTGATGGGCCATGCCACAGGCGACCCTAAAAAAGGCACAGACACCGACGGCTCAGCGGCGTGTAAAGCCGCCTCATCCATAAGCCTATCCCCCATAAGCAAGACCATATCACCTGCTTTAAGCGCTTTGTGAATCTGCACCATAGCTGCCAAGGGCTCTGCCGCGTTGATACTACGTACACAGCTGTGTGCCTGCCCTTCAAAATAGTGCTTATCCACATCCTTGGGGTCACGCCACAACAGCACCCAAATATTTTTACCCCAACGCTCCAAAGCTGCCAAGCCCGATTGCCAGCCGCCCACATGCGCCGTCACCACAATACAGCCCTGACCGCGTGCCAAAATCTGCTGTATATGTTTTTCAAATGCGCTTTCTGTGGGCTTTAACGCGCCTTGCTGACTTTCGGCATGCAACATACGGCATAAAAGCACTTGCCCAAAATGCCCATATAAGCGCCACGTATGCAAAAAGCGTTGCCACGCCCCTTGTTTCGCACCAAAACGACGTACAATATACGGTAAAGCTCGACGACGCACCGAAGGAACTAAGGTATAATAAAAAACCACCCCTTGTAAGACCACTTTTGCCACCCCAAAAAGCTTAAAGCGCAGCATACAGCGAAAAATTTCATGCTGTGCGCGAGAACCTAAACTACGGCTTGACCATGTTTTTTGCCCTTGTGCCTGTGCTTCTTGTGCCTGAGCGTCTTGTATTGTAGTCTTTGTACCCAACACCACCCGTAAACCTCGCGCCGCATACCGAAAACACGCTTCTGTGGTGAGCCTTGTGTTCAGCCACGTCATACGCACATTATCACGCCACGCCCGAAAATGCGACACGCGCTCTTCAGCCTTTTGATACAACACTTGAATAGGAATATCTACCGTAGGCACATGCGCCCATGCGGCACGTACCAAGATTTCCACCTCAAAAGCATAACCGCTTTCTTGCGTTTGTACTGTATCAAAAAGTGACAAAGGATAGGCGCGAAAACCGCTTTGCATATCTTCCATACGCCGCCCTGTTTGTACCCACATCCAAAAATTAGAAAAAGCCCGCCCAAAGCGCGAACTACGCGGAATATGTGCGGCAGAAAAATCACGGCTGCCAATAATAATGGCGCTAGGATTACGCCCTATAGCCTCCAAAAAAAGCGGTATATCTTCGGGATAGTGCTGGGCGTCGGCATCAAGGGTCAACATATGCGTAAAACCCTGTTCATGAAAGCCCTGTTTATGAGCGCGCGCCGCCAAAGCTCCTGCCAAAAGCGCTTTGCCCTTGCCTTGATTATGATTTTGCGTGATGACAATGACGTCAAGGTCTTGTACCGTTTGCGCGCCGCCATCGGTGCTGCC
>CAYJFR010000030.1:0-13922 GCA_964369335.1 uncultured Desulfovibrionaceae bacterium
TGACAAGCTACGTAGTCAGCAGAGGTTACAAGGTAAGAAGACTTGATGGGCTCTTTACCAAAGCGTAAGTGAGATACGGTAAAGCCGCCGGACTTTTTGGAGTCGTAAGCAAAGTAAGCTTGAGCGTACATGTCGGTGTTGTCACCGATGATTTTGATAGCTTGCTTGTTAGCGCCTACAGTACCGTCAGCACCAAGACCGTAGAACTTACATTGTACGGTGCCAGCAGGTACGGTGTTGATTTCTTCTTCTACTTCTAAGGAAGTGAAGCTTACGTCGTCGTTGATACCTACGGTGAAGTGATTTTTAGGAGCAGCAGAAAGCATGTTGTCGAAAACAGCTTTAGCCATACCAGGGGTGAAGTCTTTAGAACCAAGACCGTAACGACCGCCTACGATGGTAGGTGCTTCGCCGCGCTCAAGATAGGCTGTGCAAACATCTTGGTACAAAGGATCACCAAGGGCGCCGGGCTCTTTGGTGCGGTCAAGTACGGTAATGGTGCTTGCAGTAGCAGGAATAGCACGAAGCATATGTTCAGTGGAGAAAGGACGGAACAAGCGTACTTTTACAAGACCTACTCTTTGACCGATGCTGTTGAGGTAATCAACAGTTTCTTCGATAACTTCACAACCAGAACCCATGGCAATGATGATGCGGTCGGCTTCTGGATGACCTACATAGTCGAACAATTTGTATTTGCGACCAGTAAGAGCAGAAACTTTCTTCATGTTTTCTTGCACAATACCTACAACGGCGTCGTAGTAAGGATTGCAAGCTTCACGGTTTTGGAAGTAAATGTCAGGGTTTTGTGCAGTACCACGGATATGTGGATGCTCAGGGTTCATGGCATTAGCACGGAACTCTTCTACTTTTTCCCAGTTCACTAAAGGCATAATGTCTTCGTATTCGATGGTTTCAATCTTTTGTACTTCGTGGGAAGTACGGAAACCGTCGAAGAAGTGACAGAAAGGTACAGAAGAATCGATGGCGGAAAGGTGTGCTACAAGAGCTAAGTCCATACATTCTTGCACAGAAGCAGAAGCAAGCATGGAGAAGCCTGTTTGACGACATGCCATAACGTCTTGGTGGTCACCAAAGATAGAAAGGGCATGGCTAGCTAACGCACGGGCTGAAACGTGAAAAACGCCGGGAAGTAATTCACCGGCGATTTTGTACATATTTGGCACCATGAGTAAGAGGCCTTGGGATGCTGTGAAAGTTGAGGTCAAAGCACCGGCGGCCAAAGAGCCATGCACGGCACCAGCGGCGCCGGCTTCGGATTGCAGTTCGCGAACCACAAGCTTTTGCCCCATAAGGTTTTTGCGACCGGCAGCAGACCAGTCATCAGCAAGCTCGCCCATAACCGAAGATGGGGTAATGGGATAAATTGCTGCTGTGTCAGAAAGGGCGTAAGCAATATGCGCGGTTGCGGTATTGCCGTCCATTGTTTTCATCTTTGCCATAACATATACTCCTTAATATGTTGCTATAAAGCATATATTGTTAGGATAAAACTTATCCTTACATTTTTTGGCTGTTCAATGCACTTTTTTTCACATACTCGCGAAACCCAGTTTCTAACTTGGTATTTTTTAATTACCATTTCAACTAGTTAGATGTAGTTGCGCATTGAATGTTACAGTTTTAGCACAAAACTGTTTGATTGAACAGTCTATTTTTGCATATTTTTTCATAGGCTGTATAAAAAAGGAATTTATCCTATAAAATCAAGTGACAAAAGCATGTATTTTCTTTTTTGCCTCGCTACTCTTTTATAAGATATATTTCTTACTTTTTTCATACGTATATAAATTTTGCCATGAAAAACATCTATGCGCTATACACTATTTTTTTTCTTAGGGCTAGGGTTAGGGAGGCGTTTTATTGTATATTTTTTTCATGGATAAATTCCCTTGCCATTTGTAAAAATGTGTTTAATTTAATGTAGCTCTTGCGCGTAAAATTTTTACGGACTTTATGCCAAGAGATTTTACCTTTTGGAGAAAAACATGCCCATTAAAAATGATGATACCGTACAAGTACACTACACAGGCACCTTAACAGACGGCTCTGTATTTGACTCATCCGTTGACCGTGACCCCTTAGAATTCACCGTGGGTCAGCAAATGGTTATTCCCGGTTTTGAAAATGCCGTTCTTGATAAGGAAGTGGGCGATAAAGTCACTGTGACCATTGCTCCCGAAGACGCTTATGGCGACGTGGACTCTAACCTTATTTTTGAAGTACCTCTTTCTGAAGTGCCTGAACACATTACCCCAGAAGCTGGCTTGCAGTTGCAACTTTCCAATGAGGAAGGCGTCATGAATGTTATGATTGATGAGGTAAACGAGGACAGCATTGTTTTGAATGCTAACCATCCTCTTGCAGGTCAAACACTTGTTTTTGAAATAGAAGTTATTGCTGTAAAATAATTTTTCTGCATTTTTGTATTGTAAGAGTCTTGCCTCTTGGGTGAGGCTCTTTTTTTTGGGACGAGAGCAAGGCGGCTTTAGCCGTAAAAAAGGACGCAAAAAACTTGCCAAAAAAAAGCTTATGCGCTATTTTTCACTTAGGAATGATTTCTATTACTAATTTTATTGTGGAGGAGTGAAAGGATGAAAAAGGTGTGTGTGTTCTTGGCTGGTGGTGTGCTTGCCCTGAGTTTTGGTATGACTCTTGGTATGCCTCTTGGCGCAGGTTCTGCTTGGGGCGCTGCTCCCATGACTATGGTAAGTGATGATGAAATAGCAAAACGTTTTCAAAATGTGGGCTCTATTGTCAAAGAAAAATGTATGGCTTGCCACACATTAGATTATGAATTGCCTTTTTATGCTCGTATTCCGGGCATAAAAGACATTATCGAAAAAGATTATAGAGACGGTATCCGCGCCATGGATTTACGCGTGGAGCTTATGGACATGGGCAAGGATAAGCCTGTGGGAGAAAGCACCATTGCCAAAATGGAATGGGTTGTAAAAAACAATACCATGCCCCCTGCTAAATTCAGTGCTGTGCATTGGGGTACTTCCCTTAGCGATGAAGACAAGAAAAATATTTTGCAATGGGTCAAAGAAACTCGTGCCAAGTATTATGCTTCTCAAGGTATGGCACCCAAGCACGCCAATGAGCCTGTACAAATGATTGAGGCTGTGCCTTATGACGCACAAAAGGCCGAACTTGGAAAGCTTCTATTTAATGATAAACGCTTGTCTGGTGACGATACTGTTTCCTGTGCTAGTTGCCATGATTTTGCCAAAGGCGGTACGGATAATTTGCGTTTCTCTGAAGGTGTGCGCAAACAGGTGGGTGACATTAACGCGCCCACTGTCTTCAACGCTGTGTATAATCAATCGCAATTTTGGAACGGGCGCGCCGCTGATTTACAAGCACAAGCCGGTGGCCCTCCTTTAAATCCCATTGAAATGGCAAGTAAAGACTGGGATGAAATTATTGCTAAATTAGCTCAAGACAAAGAACTTACAGACGCATTTAAAGCTGTGTATATTGCTGGTTGGTCGGATAAAAACATTACTGACGCCATTGCTGAATACGAAAAAACCTTGATTACACCCAACAGCCCCTTTGACAAATGGCTTGCTGGGGATGATGCTGCTATCAGCGCTGAAGCTAAAGACGGTTATGAGCGCTTTAAGGCTTATCGTTGTGCTAGTTGCCATGTGGGTAAATCTTTAGGCGGACAATCTTTTGAATTTATGGATTTAAAGAAAGATTATTTTGCCGACCGCGGTAATCCTTTGGGATCCGATACAGGTCTCAAAGGCTTTACGAACAAAGAAGCCGATTTACACAAATTTAAAACGCCTAATTTGCGTAATATAGAATTGACTGCACCCTACTTGCACGACGGTACCGTGACTAGCCTTGATGAAGCTGTACGTGTTATGGGAACTTACTTGTCTGGTATGGAAGTGAATGCTGCGGATAGAGCTAAAATTGTGGCTTTCTTACGCACCTTAACAGGTGAATTTGAGGGTAAAACCCTTGGCGGCACACCTGTAGCAAAATAGTTTTTTTGTTTAAGAAAAAGAGCTCACCACTATCAGAGTACAGCGGTGAGCTCTTTGTTTTTATGTAAAATCTCTAATCTAACATATACTTCTTGGGGTCACGCGGAACACCGTTGACCACCACTTCATAGTGTAAGTGCGGGCCTGTGGTGCGCCCTGTCATGCCTACACGTCCGACCATATCGCCACGTTTGACATGCTCACCTACTTTCACTGTGGCAAGCTGTAAGTGTGCGTATTTAGTAATGATTCCGCCACCGTGGTCAATGTCAACACAAATGCCATAAGCGCCGTTGAAGCCAGCTCGCGTGACGGTTCCTGCCGCCGTTGCCACAATAGGCGCGCCTACAGTACCTTTAATATCTATACCCTTGTGAAAGCTTCTATGCCCGCCAAAGGGCGCTCTGCGGTAGCCAAAGCTGGAGTTAATACGCCCGCGTAAGGGCCAAATGGACGGTGATGCGGAAAGAGATTTTTGCTTTTTGCGAAGAGCTTGTAAAAGTTCTTGCTGATGCACTTCTTCAAGGTGAATATCTCCCTCAAGCAGAGTCAAAAAGTTTTGCATTCTGCGTGCCATAAGATTAGGTCTGTGCACAGGCAAAGGCGAATTAAAAGCGTCTTCTTCATTGCTGTTTTGCACACTGCCTAATTTGCTGTCCACATCAAGCATTTGCCGTATTTTGGCGTCAAAGCGCTCTACTCGCGCAAAATTTCTTGAAATATCTTGAATTTTTGTTTGCAAACTCAATAGGCGTATGTGCTGTTCTTCAAGGTTTTTTTCTGCCGCTTCCAATTGGCTTGGTAAATGTCTGGTGGAAAAATATTCTTTTAAGAGCCAAATATTGCCCACGAGAAGAGCACACATAAAAAAAGCTGCAAGACAAAGGAGCCAAAGATGCAGATCCAGTCTTTTATTTTCCCCTTGTGCGCCGCGGCTGAAAATTACTATATGATGTTTTTTAAAAAACATGCAACCTCATATGATACTTAAATAAAATTGTAGTGTTGTTCCGTAAAAAATACGGGAAATTGTGGGTAAAGATTGCACACAGTTGGTGTGCAGTGTCAAGGCTTTGCCACATGTATAGCCTGTGTATCTTTACCAGCTTATAGGCAGAAATAAGTTTCATTTCATGGTCAGTCAAGGCAAAACTTTATTCTTTGTCGAGAAGGCATCTCAAAAGACATTATTGCATCATCATGAGATAGCTTCTATTGACTCAAAACTTTGAGAGCAATTTCTTTAGCTCCGCTCACCCCACCTTTAGCATCATCTACATAGAATGCAAAATACTTACGAGTAGTACTTTCAGCTTCTCCTTGCTGTATAAAACCTACAAACCAGCTTTTTCCACGTATATTAGAACCAGTTTTAGCAAAGATAGCTTTCTGATCTTGTTGCATAATATCTTTTAAAATAGCAATATTTTTTTCTTGAATATGGCTCTTACCCTCAAAAATATTCGCCAACACCCGCACTTGTTCTAAAGGAGAGATTTTCAAAGAAGAACTTAGCCAAAAACCATTGAGCTCCTTTTTTTCATTACTGCCATTACCAAGCCATTGAGAAATATCCTCATTTCCATATTGAATCTTATTCAAAAATTGCGCTATGTTAATACGATCTATGGCATATGTCACCTGATGATAGTACCACACACATGAAAAACGAAAAGCCTCAGCCAAAGTCACATCTTTATTCCACGCATCAAGCCAGTATTTTGTTCCATTATAGCGCATTTTACTTTTATGATCTTGAAGAATCCCATTTTCCAAACCCATCAACGATGACACAATCTTAAATGTCGATTGTGGTGCAGCCTGTTTCTTAGCCATATCCTCATTATAAACTTCTAAAGTGTTCTTGCTTGGATCATAAAAAACCGCACAGCCATTAATACCATCAAAGGCATCTTTAAGTTGTAAAGGTAGACGCGTAACTTCCTGAAAGTTTAATTGTTCTGCTTTAACATTTCCAGTAGTTATAAAAAATAACATACATAATATAGAGACAAAAAAAGAATGTTTTAACATTGCGAATTCCTATTTAGTTAAGGTTTATTTTTAGATAGCTCATTGCAAACAATAACTTTATTCTTTGTTGAGCCTTTGCAAATGTTTTTCCAATTGCCAGCGCGTTAAACCATTATAAACACAGCGCTGAGCGTCCTTATATACGGTATAGAACTCTTGGAGCTTTTCTTCCATTTCCGAGCGTTTTGTGTTGCCTGCTGAGGGGCAAGGATTTTTCCAAATGGGCAATTCCCACTGGCGCGCCGCACGAAGCACATGCTTTTTTTCTACCAAGAGCATGGGGCGGATGACGTGTAATTGCCCATCAAAAAAAGGCTCATGCATGGTCATGCCGTCCACGCGTCCATTTTGGCATAAATTCATGAAAAAAGTATGCACAAGGTCGTCAGCCGTATGCCCAAAAGCAAGATGAGTCAAATTATATTGCTTGCAAAGCTCAAAAAGGCGTTTACGGCGTAGCCATGCACAACGAAAACACGGCGAATTACGTTGATTTTCTTCTGAGTGGGCGTGTGGGCCGTGGTCGGTGACATCAATATGTGAGGCAATACCGTGCTCTTCTAACCAAGGAACAAGCGCCGCATGATTGGTATTGTCAAAGCCGGGGTTGATGTGTAATGCCATAATTTCAAAGGGAAAAGGGACAATTTTTTGTCGTATGTGTAAGCACTTTAAGAGTACAAAAGAGTCTACTCCGCCAGAAACAGCAATGCCAATGCGCGCGTGGGGATGGATCATGTTCGTTTGTTGCATGGCTTTGCCAATGGTCTTAACGCATGTTTGTTGCGCAAAGGTGCGTGAATTTTTTTTCATATTTTTTCAAAAATCTCCTATAATTTCTTGACAACAAAAAGCGGCTTCTATAAACTTTCTGTCCTGCATGTATCATGAGAAAGGGCGTTATGCTTGTTTTGCTTGTAAGTCAAGCCTTTGTTGCTTACAGCGTGTTATTTTTCTTAGGATTCCTTATAAATGGTACAGTATGCTCTTTTTTTTGTGGAAAAAGTGCATAGAAAGAATTTTTTGTCTTCTGGACAAGGGACAGAAAGGCATTATATCTAACACAAACGGAGAACTTCATGGCACGTATTACCGTAGAAGATTGTCAAGAACGCGTAGACAATCGCTTTTTGCTTGTGCAAATGGCTATTAAGCGCATTCATCAATATCGCGAAGGTTATGAATGCCTAGTGGAGAGCCGCAACAAAGAAGTTGTGACAGCTCTTCGCGAGATTGCTGCTGGAAAGGTTTTGCCAGAAGATATTTCTTATTACAAGGCCAAGGACGCGCCTGTCGCTGAGCAAGATACTACTGACATTGCTTAGTGGGGTAAATTTTTGTAAAAGGCCGGTACAACCGGCCTTTTTTACTAAAATATATTTTTAAAAGCCCTTTAAATCTAGAATGTTGAAGCTATGAGTCAAAGAGATTATTACGAAGTTTTGGAAGTGAGCCGCGAGGCCACAGAGAGTGAGATTAAAACCTCTTATAGACGGCTTGCTATGAAATTTCATCCGGATCACAATCCTGATAATCCTGAAGCCGAACAAAAATTTAAAGAAGCCGCTGAAGCTTATGACGTGTTGCGCGACCCTGAGCGCCGCGCACGTTATGACCGTTTTGGACACGCTGGCGTCAATGGCAATGCTGGCGGTGGTTTTGGCAGTACTGAAGATGTCTTCTCCCATTTTAGCGATATTTTCGGAGATTTATTTGGATTCAGCACTGGCGGCAGTATGAATCGCCCCATGCGCGGCTCTGATTTACGTTACAATTTAAAAGTCTCCTTTATGCAGGCTGCCACAGGCGACGAAGTGATTTTGCAACTGCCTAAGCGTGTGCCTTGTCAAGACTGTGAAGGCAGTGGTGCAGCTCCTGGCACAAAGCCAGAAACGTGTAAGCATTGCGGCGGCGCTGGACAAGTGCGTCGTGCTCAAGGTTTTTTCCAAATTTCTACCCCCTGCCCTGTGTGTCGTGGTGAAGGGCAAGTTATTGCAAAGCCCTGCCCTCGCTGTAAGGGACATGGTATTTTGGAAGAAACTCGCGAGCTTTCCGTACGCATTCCTGCCGGCGTAGACAATGGTACACGCCTTCGTGTACGCAGTGAAGGAGAAATGGGACTTAATGGCGGCCCAGCCGGTGACTTGTATGTAGTGGTTGCTGTGGAAGCGGACAAAACTTTCCGTCGCCAAGGGCATGACCTCATTTACACCCAAGAAATTTCTTTTGTGCAAGCCATCTTAGGGCATAAAATTGAAGTGCCCTCTTTGCAAGATAAAGTAACTTTAGAAATACCTAAGGGTATTCAAAGCGGTACGGTCTTACGCATAAAAGAAGAAGGTATGCCTGTGCTTGGTCGCAATACTCGCGGAGATTTGCTGGTGGAAGTGGTTATTATAACCCCCACACGTATCAGCGAAAAGCAAGAAGAACTCTTGCGTGAATTTGAAAAACACACTCCGGAAGAAGGCGTTATGAATAAAATTAAAAGCGCCACCAAAAAAGCCGCTAAGGTTATGGGTTTGGATTAGTTTTTATATATTGACAGATAATAAAAAAACGCCCTCTGCTATTGTAGAGGGCGTTTTTTTTGAATAAAACTTTTCTATATAATGTTTAACGCGCTCTAAAGCGACTCAAAGGTACAGCGTCAGAGTTTCCATCATAGCGCAACCAAAAGCCTTTATGGTTGGCAAGAGCGAAAGGCGTCACCTGTTTTTCATATTGCTTTACAGGGATAAGTAAGTGTGAAGGTTGGCTGAGATTGTCCAGTACAAATTGTCCTCGTGGGGATTGTGCCACCAAGACGGCATGCCCGCCTATATTAATTTTATCGTGTAAAAAGACTACCCAAAGATCTTCGGGCTTCCATCCAAAATATTGTAAGGCAAAATATTTTGTTATGGCATAGTCTTCACAATCACCGCTACGATTAGAAATAAATTCTTGAGGCGTTGCCCAATATTCATTTTTTCCGTAAAAATCTTTATCTTTTCTTGAAATGATTCTATTAAAAAAGCTGTTCACATTACGTAGAGTTTTTAAAGAAATGGGCGATTGTTTTGTTATTTTAGCAAGGGCTTGCCATTGTGTTTTGTGTTGCCCTGGTAAGGGTATGGTAGCGCTGTCAAAGACTTTCTTTTCATGCGTATCTACAATTTCATGCCAGCGATTACGCATAGAAAGAATTTTTTCTGGTAGTTCTATACCCTCTACAAGAATAAATTCTGCTCCCAAAAGTTTGAGTCGAGGCGCGTTTGCAGGAACTTGTACCATGGTTTTTTTGCTGCTTTCTTGAGCTGAGGCAGCCAATGTTGGAGAGCTCATTCCCATAAAAGCAATCATAATTAAAGAAAGAAAGGCATAAATATATTTTTTATTCATAATAATTAAACTCTAACAATATAAAAAAATTTATAGTAAAAAAAGCGCCTATCTAATAAATGACAATTGTCTCTATTTATACTCTATCAACCTTTTTTGTCAAACCTCTTTTGTCATCTATTAAGAATAAAATAACTGTAAACAAAATAAGCACAGCGCCAAGCCAACCCAAAGCAGAAAAACTTTCTTTCCAAATACTCCAAGCGGCAATGGTAGCTACTACTGGTTCTAGCGTGGCAAGTACTGCGGCTTTTGTGGCATCTAGACGCTTAATACTTTCACAATAGGTCCAATAGGCTATATACGTGCTTATAAATCCTATACCTAAAAGGGCTAACCATGCAGTCATGCCTAAATCTAGGCGTATATTAGCAAAGGGCAAAAGACATAAGGCGGCGGCTAAAGAGCTGTATCCATAGAGAGTGAATGGCGTATAGCGAGTGAGGAATTTTTTGGTGACTACATAATGTGTAGCGTATAAAAAACCAGATAATAATCCAAAAAATATGCCTAGATAGGGTAAGGAAGCTCCTATGTCAGCTGTTTCAGTTACGGGTGTAATCTCAGCGGGTGAGATACTCATCAGTATACAGCCTAAGAGCGCTACAGCAATGGCTATAGTAGTAACCAAGGTGAAGCGCACGCCGAAAAATATACGAGAAAAGACCGCCACCCATACGGGCGCTGTATATAATAAGACCGAAGCTAAGGCGGCGCCGCCTTCTCTAACGGCGTATTGATAGGCCGCAAAGAAAGTGGCAATGGAACACAAGCCAAACATACAAAAGATAATAAAGTCTTTGGTGCAATGTACCTTGGCTTGCTTAATGGCAACAGCGTGTAAAAACAGTAAAGAACCACCAATGAGTGCACGCCAAAAGGCCACATCCAAAGGATTGAGACCCGCTTCCATAGCAATGCGCCCTAAAATGCCTAAAAATCCCCAGCATAACGCCGCTATAAAAATAAAAAAGTACCCTGCATATTGCGCCATGCTATGCTCCCAATTTTCGGCAAAGTAATCGTGTTAAAAGTTCTACACCGCGCATAAGGGCGGGTTCGTCAAAATCAAAGCAGGCGTTATGATGTCCACCGCACAAATCTACACCCAACTGTATAAATGTTCCTTGTCCGCCGCGCTGTTGCACGTCTTCTAAAAACCATGTGAAATCTTCCGATGCCATGAACTTTTCTGTGAGCAGTACTTTTTCAAAACACGCCATGCTGTGTGCCACGTCGCACACTTCTTGGGCTAAGACTTCATCAGAAAATCCGTTTAAACAGACACCAATGGGCACAAAATAGCTTTGACAATCCCACATTAAAGCGGCGGCTTGGCACATGCGCTCGGCTTCTTGAGCCATCCACACATTGACATCTTTTTCGGTAGAACGCGTTTCGCCGGTGAGCCATGCTTTAGACGGAACCACATTGGACGCGCCGTATACGTGCAACTGCCCAATATTGACTCGTGTTGCTCCTTTACTGTGACGCGTAATGCCGTGCATGGCTTGCACCGCCACCGACGCCGCCAAGAGCGCATTACGCCCTTCTTCGGGGGTCAGGCCAGAATGGGCAGCGCGCCCAGTGAATGTGACTTCAAAGGTGGTATTGGCTAGAAAATGTGTGGTGCCCGCAATAAGAGTGCCTGCTTCACAAGCTTGTATACCTAAATGTATGCCATAAAGTTCTGTGACACCGTGCATAACACCTGCATCGAGCATGGCTTTTGCGCCTTGCCCAATTTCTTCTGCTGGTTGAAAAATAAGGCGTATAGTGCCTTTAAAATTATGAGCATTAAATTTTTCTGGACTTGTGCGTAAAGCGTGCAGAGCTAAACCTAAGCCTACACCCATAGCCACATGTCCGTCATGTCCGCAAGCGTGCATGGCCGTGCTGTCTTGTGAAGAAAAGCCCTCTGCCGCGGGTTTGTGTGTGGGGTCACTGCTTTCTTTTACCTTGTTAGCATCCATGTCAAAACGCACGGCAATGAGAGGCCCTTGCTCGCCGTCTGATGTAAAAGGAAAATCAAGCCAAAGACCCGTAAGTCCGTCGCCCATACGCTCCACCATACGAGGGTGTGCACCTTCGATAATGGCTTTAGCCTTGGCTCGCGCGCATGCGTCTTCACTGGGAGGTGTCAGACGAGAAGGCGCGTGTATGGCCTTTTCGCCCATAGCTATATCATAGCCTAAAGAGGTAAACACTTCCGCTATTTTACTGGTGGTGCGGTATTCAAGCCATGCAAGCTCAGGGTATTGGTGAATATCTCTCCGAAAAGCAGTCACTTTTTCTGACAAGCTTGCAAAAAGTTGTTGTAATGACTCCATACCCCCTCCTAGAATAGATATATTTTAATGCTTGTTAGGCTAAACCACTCTTGCATTAATGTATACAAATAATACGTCTGTATTATAAATAAGGTGAAAAGAGCCAACACGCGGCACTGCGTAAACGCTTGGGGAGATTGCTCCACTGATTTTTTTCCACATGATACTCTTGGCTTGCGCTTTTTATTTTTTCAAAATAGGTGCGCATTTCGCGAGTGAAAGAAGAATCAAAGCATTCTACATTCAATTCAAAATTGAGGCGTAAAGAGCGCGCGTCAAAGTTTGCCGAACCGATTTGCGTATAGTATTCATCAACAATAAATAGTTTGGTATGCGCAAAAGGCGGCGGTTGAAAAAAGATACGTACGCCGGACTGTATAAGCGCAGGAAGCAGATGAAAGGAAGCCCAATGCACCATGCGTATATTGTTTTTTGCCGGCAAAATAACCTGAACACGCACACCGCGCAAAGCCGCCGCTTGTAGAGCAGACACCACTTCATGAGTAGGTAAAAAATAGGGTGTCATAATACATACCGACTCTTTTGCCGCCGCAATGGCCGCAAAAAGAAGTTCGTGTAAGGGGTCACTGCCAGAACCTGGCCCGTCTAAGACAATACGACATAGAATATCGCCGCACATTTCTTCTTCTGAACGAGGAAGTACGGTATAATTGTTGGTGCAAAAGCCCCAATCTAGTAAAAAAGCTTCGCGTAATTGCGTTACAATGGGGCCACTGCAATAAAAATGTACGTCTTGTACAGAAAAGCTTGCTTGTTTTTGTACATGATAATCGGCAATATTCATGCCCCCTGTAAAGCCGCGACCGTCAGCCACTAATACTTTGCGATGATTGCGTAAATTGATAAAAAAATTGGGTGGAAAGAGGCGTAAGGGTAAAAAGCGCGCCACGCGTACGCCTTTGGAGGCAAGAACACGCCAAGGGCGCGACCATGAATAATATTCTCCTAGTCCGTCTACCAATAAACGCACGTCTACCCCACGATTGGCCGCCCTTGCCAAAGCTTCTACAAATTGCGCTCCAGTTTCGCCCCCATTAAAAATATAGGTCTCAAGATACACATAGTCTTCTGCTTCTTCTATGGCTTGTAGCATAGCTTCGTAGGCTTCGTCGCCATTATACAAGGGGTGAACAGCATTACCACCGCTTACAGCCTTGCCTGTGAGGGTTTGCCCAATTCTGTTCATGGTGTAAAATTTTCGTGATAAAGAAAGCCTTGCCCCTGCATCGGCAGGAGGTTTTTTGTCTATGAATTGAGCGCTATTTTGTGCTTTAAGCTTGGCACTGCGCATGAGTTTAACAGCGCGGCTTTCTGCACGGCTAATACCAAATACGGCGTACAAAATCATGCCCACTATGGGCAAAAGTATGATTGTCGCTGTCCATGCCAAAGCCGAACGAGGGTTTTTTTTGTTTAAAAGCACATGTACCACAGCTCCCATAGAAAGAGCATAGGCAATGCTGAAAGGTCGAATGTCTAATAATGTTATCCAATGCAAGTCCATATTTTTTTCCATGCAAAGAGTAAAAAATAATTCTTGAAAAGACAGTGTGCTATAATAAAAAAGACCGCCTTTTTAGAGCAAAAAGACGGTCGTATAAGGTTATTTTCCTTGGAAAGCCATACGATTTCGGTGAACGCTCATTTCAAGCTCTGGTACTAAATCACGTAATGCAGACATATCTTGTGCTCTTGCGGCTGACTCTACTGTGCGTGCCAAACGCGCAAGAGTGCGCAGTCCAAAAGCTTCAGCACTATGAGCCATACTGGAAGCGGTACGCTCCACTTCTTCCAAATGCCCTGAAGCCAAATAGCCCTTAGCTTCTTCGAGACTTGTATCCATGTCTCTGAGCAAGCTTTCAATGGGGGTGAGCGGTTTTTTCTCCTTGGGCGTACTGTCTTTATCTTCTAGTATATCCCTCACATGATCTGCGTAGGAAGTAGATTTCTTTTCTTGCGTAAATTCTACTTTAGCAATATTCCCCATACCCGCCAACATGGCTGGCTGAATACCCTCTTGTTGAATGGGGTCAGGCTCCACAGGTGCAGGTTTTGCGTCTTGCAACCAATCAAAAGGCGAAGCGTTTTTGATGGGCTTGGGCTGTTGCACTGCTTGTGGTGTTGG
>CAYJFR010000030.1:14022-16543 GCA_964369335.1 uncultured Desulfovibrionaceae bacterium
GAGTTCAGTATATCTTCTGGCGCGTCGCCCAAAGGTTCACGCTGAGGCTCAAAACTTAAAGGCGCATCGCTTAATAAAGAAGATACAGGAGGCGTCGTGGGCTTACGCACTGGAGGCTTGGGTGGAGGCGTTCCAAGAAGTGCCGCTATTTGCGCCGCTTTATCTTCTTTTTCTATGGGTTGTGACATACTCAGCGGTTGTGCCACTGGTGCCTGTGGTTCTTGTTTTACTTCATGTTTAGGCGCTAGTGGTGTGCCTGCAGTCACAGGCGCGGACACATTGCCTTGCTGTGTACGGGCTTGATCTACAGGTACGCGTATGGGCGTTTCTCTTTCAATGACGCGGCGTGTAGGTGCTGCTGGAGCTTTTGTTGTAGATTTGCTCACAGGCATTGGTTCACCTACCCAACCGTCGCCACCGCCGATGGAATCGGTAGAGCTAGGCTCAAAAGGTACAGAGCCTCTGGGCTTTTCCGTAGCTTTTTTAACCACTTTTATGACAGGGCGCGTGCTTTGTTGCGCAGAGACAACAGGCTGTTCTTGTATTTGTTCGGGTGCTTGTGCCATAGGTGCTTGTGCCCCTTGGGGTACTTGCGTTGTCTTTGTAGAAAGCTTTGCAGTAGCTGTTTTTGTCTTGATGCTTGGAGGCGCTTTTTTAGGTTGCTCTACCACAGGGGCCGCTTCTGGTTCTGGCGTATCCATATCAAGTAATGATGACAAATAGACAGCATTGCTCTTGTCTTCTGAAGGTGCAGGGCGCACAAATTCAGGAGTGTTTTCAATGAGTTGTTGTACTTCGGAAGAGGCTTCTGCTAAGGTTTGTACCTCATGGTCAAATTCTTCTTCTGCTGCTTGCTCAGGCGCAATAACAGAAGGCGCGGCGGCGGCCATGGCGTTTTGCATGGCTGTTTCTATGGCGCTTTGCATTTGTGAATCTGTTTCTTCCAGCGTTTCTTCATGCGCAAAGGGCGCAGAGGGCACAGGCTGTGGATCATAGACATATTCGTCAGGTGTTTCTTGTGTTGAGGGACTTTCCTCTTCTTCACTGGCAGGAAAGAACATGGCATCACTTAAAGGCGTGTGCTGTGTGCTTTGCGCTTCCTCTTGTGCTTGAGTAAGAGTATCGTCAAAACTCAAGTTTAGCGCTTGCGGTGCGCTGACGTGCTCTTCACTATAAGTAGGCACGATTGGAGAGGCAGGAGCATGCATGTCAAGAACGGGCATGCCTGTGTCTATAATTTCATCCTCAAGGTCAGCCAGTGTTTGAGGCTGTTCTTGTTGCGGTGCGGCAAAAGTGGGTTCTTTTTCGTAAGCTGTAAACACTTCGTCTTGCGCTTCTTGGTGATCGCGAGGTATTTGCGCGTCCAATTGGTCTACACGTTGTTCAAATAAAATGCTGTCCACGTGCTCACGGAGATTTTGACGGGTCACAGGCAAGGCTAACATATGAGCAAAGCCCATGTCACGTAAGACAATTTCTTGTAATTCTATACCAGATTCGTCCAAGTTTTCTGGCGCATCTTCCATATAAATGGCTAAGCATTGGGGAAAATGTTCTTCGCGTTCTTGGCAAATATGCTGTAAGCTTCGCATGGCTTTTTCTACATACGGAGTAGGCATGCGCGCGTCAAAAATCATCAATGCGGCGGGCTGTTCTTTAAACAAAGAAACGGCTTCGTCACAATTACGTACTTCGCGTACTGGATTGTCCACTTGTTCTAAGAAAAATCCCCAACGATGACGGTCTTCTGCATTGTCAGAAATAATAAATATGGGCTTGTGCGTGCTCTTCTCTTGTGCTTGCGCTGAGGTTTCGCGGTCAACACTGGTACACACTTCGCAATTTACTGTAAAGGAAATAGACGCACCGTGCGCATTGCTTTCCACACCCAAGAACCCGTGATACGAAGCAGAAAGTTCCCAAGCGCGCGCCAATGCTGTAACACTGCGTTCTTGTGGCGGCTTGCCTGTGCCTGTATCCGAAACAGTAAAGAGTAAATGTCCAGGGTTCACGCTTTCAGGCACACGACGCACAGCCAATTGCACGGCGCCTCTGTGTGTGGAGCGCACGGAGCTTTCAAGAAGCAGACGCAAAACAAAAAGTAATTGTAAGGCATCGCCTTTATAGCAACGTGACAAATGCGGCGGCATGAACCATGAAAGAGCGATATTTTTCTTATCTGCCACTGGCGACACAGAGTCGTGGGCTTGGCGTAATAAGCTTTGTAAGTCAAAAACATATTCTTCAATGCCGCCCATAGTAGGAGCCGCCATGCGTTGGTGGGCAGGGGCTTGTAAAATATTGGCAATATCACGCGCCGTATTGGACAAGGCGTTGATGGTATCGCGTGCACCTATGGGCAAGGAACAACCCTCAAGAGCCGCCACTTCTCGGTTAAGCTGCTCTACTGGCCAGCGTAACCGCTCTTCTAAATCTGAGGCGGCTTTTTTGGGTGTGCCGCTGGTGTCTTCCGTATTTACGGGGTCTGTACACTGCCCTTCTTCAACAGGCACAAGGCGCA
>CAYJFR010000031.1:0-16167 GCA_964369335.1 uncultured Desulfovibrionaceae bacterium
GTTATCTGCCCTTGCCACAACTGCTGGGACGCTGTGCGTGACATCGTGGAAGAATTCGAACATCCAAACCCAAGCTTCACTTGGTCTTTCTTAAAGCCCTTGTTGATGAAAATGGTTATTGTGCCTGAGCACATCGAGCACAATCCTTACGAATAATCGTAAGCGGATTTGATTTATGGGGGAGAGTTGAAAAACTCTCCCTTTTTTTGTACGCTTTTTGTGTATAAAATTTTTTTATAGGAGAGTAGAGTATGAAAATAAGAATGTTAGCTTTGAGTGTATTTGTTGTAAGTTGTTTTTTCTTTTCATCAATGTTTCAAACTTTGGCACATGCGCAGGACAACGAAGTGCACTTGTTTGCAAACTTTTCTTTTGGTGACCCCACTGGAGAGATTCCAGACGAGATTAAAGTAAAGAAAGTCATGCTTAAAGAAGTTACGGTAGAAGCTTTGGCAAAGGAGCTTTCTGCATGGACAGGCTTGGATTTTTTTCTCAACAGTGTTGTGGAAAAAGACGGTAGTATTTATGTGGATTGGTCATCAAAATCCACACTCATTGCCAATTTAGACGATAGAAAGCAAAAAGAAGAATTTCATTTTTTTGATGCTGACGAAATGCGTTGGTTTATGATGAACAGCTTGTTTGACACTATCAGTGAAAACCTCAATAACTCTATGGTTCATTATACTATGGATGGTGGAAAAGACCTTGTTTTTGAAAATTTATCTCTTTTGAATCATTTCCCCGCAAATGTTCCTTTTATGGGAAGTAATTTTTATTACGCACATGAAGGTGATGCAGGCGATATGGAATAATTTTTAGAGTAGTATAGTATGCCCCCCTTGCTTTATAAACAAGGGGGACAGCTTTATATGGCTTGAACTCTCTATTTCTTTTTTAAGCGTAGAGTGCGCAAATTCATGGTGACTTTTCTATTATGTTCTTCTTTTTTTGCATTCATAAGCATTAAAATATATTGTTTTCCCACTTCAAGGCGTAATTTTCCAAGGGTGAATTTTTTATATGTTTTCCAATTATTGCCAGTATTGGGTACAACTGCTGAAATTTTAGGTGTGTTGTGTGCCTTATTGCTTAAATCTTCACTGGCAAGTACAAGTAAGGGTAAAGAGGTGCTTTCTTGTGCATTTTTGCTGTATTCGATTTCTACCTCATAGTTTCCCGTCTCATTGACATATACCATGAACACAACAGCATTTCCCTCTCTCCAGTTGGCAATATAGTTTTCATTGTTATAATGCTCTACTGTAGCCCCTTTGGTAGCTTCTAAGAAAGCAGTATAAGGCTTATATTCAAAGACAGTGTCATAGCTGCCAATACCTTCTGTAAGAAGGCGTACCTGAGATATTTTCTGACAAGCTTCAGTGATAAAGTCATACTCAAGCCCTGCCCCAATGGCTAAAGCGGCATGAACTTGTGAGCTGTCAGCAGATCCATATTTTTTTGCTTGCATAAGCTTGAGACCCTTTTCGTAATCTTTTCGGGCTTGTTTGGGTGAAAAGGGCTTTTGTATCAGGTCAAATGACATAAAAAGCGGGCTCATACTATTAAAAACATTATCGCAGTTTTCAACACTTTGATCAGGGCTTAAGCAACCATAGCCATAATCAAAATTGTCTTTCCAGCAGGCGGAATATATATTGCTAAATGTTATGGCATAGCTTTTGGCAAATGCCTCTATAGGGGTATTGAGTAAAAGACAAGCACCGCACAAAAAAACAAGCATTGCTTTAAAAAAATCACGTTTCACCATAGTATTCTCCTCATTTTTGTTGATCATCCATAAATATTGCTCAGAAGTTGAGTAAGGCAAAAATTTTAAACAACTTACATACGTTCTAGTATAAAAAGTACTCTTACAAAAGCTTTTTCTTGTGGTATCCGCACTATATAAATAGTAAAGAGAGAAAATACATATAGTTACTTTTGTGTATGACGCAAAAATTTATGGCCACCGAAGAACTCAGTGGCCACAGGAGGAGGGTGTTGGAGTTATTAAAAAAGGAGGAGTTAAAATGTTAAGTTCATTGCCTGCGGTGGATGAAGCCGCGTCCGTATATAATCAAAGCGTTCAACTACGCTGCTAGGGGGAGCAGTAAGCACTATGTGCTTGTTTATTGTATATTTGTGAGTGAGTTTTCTGTAAATTTATTATCTATGTCCGTGTCCTTGCCCTTGCGAGAAGGAATGCGTTCCGGGTTCTAAACCTAATGCCTTATCAATGGCTTGACCTAAGGCTTTACGCTCATCAGCAATGCTTTGTTGCAAGGTGACGATTTCTTGAGCTTTTTGTGATACAGCCGCTACGTCTGGTGTGGCAGCGCCTTGTAATGCTTCCAATTCTTGATGTTTCACAAAGAGCTGTTGTTTGAGAGGCATAAGCTTTTCTTGCGCTTTTTCTACCAGAGCGCGAGCTTCTTGGCGTTGAGCATCGGTAATGGTGCTTTCAGAAGCGTTACCGTGCATATTGCCATGCATGCCGCCGTGCCCTTTTTGTCCCTTCATATGCGGGGCGTTCATTTTGGGGCAACCGTGTTGTTGAGACATTTGGTGTTGTTCAGACATTTTTTGGGAGCAACCGCAAGCTATAGCTTCTTGTGCTGCAAAAGCGCCACCGGCAAGAAGAACAAGAGCGAGAACGGGAAGTGTTTTTATATATTTCATGAGGCTTACTCCTTTATATGGCGGCGTGTATTCGCCGCTGATGTTTTTCTATTAGCAAGGGGCGTGCCAAAGTATGTATTTCATGACAAACTATTAATATATAAAAATAAGTTATTTTTACCCGTGTATAAAAAGTAAACAGATGTATAAAATTTATACACTGTTATTTTTTTGCTGTATAAAATTTATACAGGTGTTCATTTTTTATACAGCGAATTACTAGGTTTTAAAAAAAGAAAAGCCGCAACTGCCTTAAGGAGGCGGTTACGGCTTTAATATGTTGATAATAAGGTTTATTGTGTGTGGTGTGGGGTAGCAGTCCAGTGCTTTCGTATAGATTGCTCGTCTATATTTTGCTCTTTGGCAAGGTCATTGCAATCTCGCCCTCTATAACCGTGAAAGCTGACGCCCACTTCTTTTTGAAGCTTTTCATCAAGAAGTTTAAGCTCTTTGCGTAAATCCTTTCTCAATTTTTGCAGCTCTTGTCCAAGAAAGGCAAGGGTTTCGTGATCATTGGGGCTTGTATAGGCGAAGTTTTTGAGCTTCTCCATTTTGCTTTGCATAGCTTGGCGTAGAGTTTGGATTCTAGGTTCTGCTTCTTCAAGAATGAACGCGATTTTCTTTTCTTGTTCAGGGCTGAGCTCTGAACTCCACCGAGCAGACTTTGCCTGAGCCTGAGCGCTTATGCCAATAAGGCATAAACAAAGTATATAAGGTATATATGCATATCGTACCATGATGTACTCCAATTTTTTCTTGCTCTTTATAGCTTTTTATATTTTCTTTGACAAGAAATGTCTTTAGGCAAGATTTTTGAGGTATTTTGTTTGTCAGTATCTTTAAACAGTAAAAATATAGCAATAACTATGCCAAAATGACGGGTTTTCGCCTATTGTCTAATGTGCATGATAAGGGTATGTTTCGCCATGATGCATTCTTCACCTCCATCACATCCGCCATTTATTTCAAGCAAAGTGCGATTTTCCAGCTTGCTTTGGACTTTTTTGGGCGCCATGACCGTATTGCTTCTCGTGGTCACTATTATTATATTTTTACTTTTGGGGCGCAATGAAAGTAGTGTGGTGCGTCTTTTGGTGGGTGAAGGGGCGGCGCTTATTCATGCTGTGGAAAGTAGTGTACGTATGAGTATGCGTCAAAATACCCCCATTCAATTACAAAACGCTTTGGAAGAGCTGGTGACGGGAGATGTACGCTTTGTGTCTGTGCTTATGCCTGATGGGACTATTTTGGCGCACAATGATGAAAGTCTTTTGGGCAGTATTTTACGCGTGAATAAAAGTGAGGTTAACGAGGCTTTTTTACATAAGATATCGCAAAAAGAAAGTAATCATAATTTACGGTGGTTTATTGCCTTTGTAGACGGAAAGGAAACCTTTGTGGTCTATCGCGAATTTATGCCGCAAAGAAGAAGACCCCCTCCGCAAGGAATAGGCTTGAAGCGAGAACATTTTGACGCCATAGAACCTCCTGGAATGCCTTTGGATGCTTTGGAAAAAAGACGAAATCCACCACGTCCATTGATTTTTTTGGGCTTGGATATTACGCCCTTTGAAACGGGGAAAAGGCATGATAGGGCGTATCTTTTTACTTTAGCAGTAGGCATGGTACTTTTTGGAGCGGCTTTACTTTTGGCCTTATATTACGCACAAAGGGCGCAAGAATCACGCCGCCGTCAATTTGTGGCTGAAGGACAAGTACGTGTTTTGGAAGAAGAAATGCGACGCAAAGAAAAAATGGCGGCCATTGGTAATTTGGCGGCCGGGGTGGCGCATGAAATCCGTAATCCGCTCAGCTCCATAAAAGGCTATGCCACGTATTTTGGGCAGCGTTTCCCTGAGGGCAGTGAAGACAGACAAGCTGCGGGGGTTATGGTGCGTGAAGTGGAGCGTTTGAACAGAGTTATTACTGACCTTATCGGTCTTTCGCGCCCTACAGATGTGCATGCTAAGCCTACGGATATACTCACTGTTCTTGAACATTCTTTGCGGCTTTTACATCAAGATGCCGAAAGAAAACAGGTACAGCTTATACTACGCCGTCCTAAACGACCTTTGCCCAAGGTGCTTTTGGATGCGGACCGTTTTGGGCAAGCGCTTTTAAATATTTGCTTGAATGCTCTTGAAGCTATGCCTCAAGGCGGTGAAGTGACCCTGTCGGCGCAGAAGCATGGAGAGCATTTTTTATTGTTAGAAATTCAAGATACAGGGCAAGGTATAGAAGAACAGCATTTACGACATATTTTTGATCCGTACTTTACCACCAAGGGGCACGGTACGGGGTTGGGGCTTGCCACTGTACATAAGATAGTGGAGGCGCATGGGGGAGAGATTTCCATAACCTCGCGTCATGAAAGCGACGCGCCCAAAACTTCTCCTTTGCCGTCTTTGTCCACAGCTCCAGCGTCGGGAACCAATGTACGTATTCTTTTACCCTTGGCTAAAGAAGAAGAGGAAATATAATGGCACAGAATCCCAGTGTTTTAGTGGTAGATGATGATGAAGCCCACGGGCATATGTTGCGTATGATGCTCACGTCGTGGCAGTATGATGTGTATGAGGCTGACGATGGCGATGTGGCTGTAAATAAAGTGCAAGAACAGCCTTTTGACGCGGTGCTTATGGATGTGCGTATGGCGCGTATGCACGGCATTGAGGCATTACAGCAAATTTTGACCTATAATCCTGCTTTGCCTGTGATACTTATGACGGCGTATTCTTCTGTGGAAACGGCGGTGGAAGCTTTACGCATTGGTGCCTATGATTATCTGCTCAAGCCTTTGGATTTTGATGCGCTGAAAAATACCTTGGCGCGTGCTATGGAGCACAGCCGCCTTTCTGTGGAAAATCGAGAATTGCGTAGGCAGTTGAGCGAAAGTTCGGCGGTTCCGGGGATTTTAGGGCGCAGTAAAGCTATGGAAGATATGCGGCATATGATAACCACGGTAGCGCCTACGGAAGCTACGGTACTGATCACAGGGCCTTCAGGTACAGGAAAAGAGTTGGTGGCTAAGGCCATTCACCAAGGCAGTGCGCGGGCGGACAAGCCTTTAGTCATTGTGAACTGCGCCGCATTGGCAGAAAATTTGCTAGAGTCTGAGCTTTTCGGGCATGAGCGCGGGGCTTTTACTGGTGCAGATAAAAAGCGTGAAGGGCGCTTTATGCAGGCGCATGAAGGGACACTTTTCTTAGATGAAATAGGGGAAATGCCCTTACTTTTACAGGCAAAGCTTTTGCGCGCCTTACAAGAGGGTGAAGTGCAACGCGTGGGCTCGGATACGCCCATAACGGTGGATGTGCGTATTATTGCCGCCACCAATAGAGACTTATTGGAAGAAGTAAAGGAAAGAAATTTTCGCGAAGATCTGTATTTTCGCTTGAATGTTATCACTATTGATGTACCGTCTTTGCGTGCGCGTAAGGAAGATATTCCCTTGTTGGCGGCGCATTTTTTAGAGCGTTTTACCCAGCGTAACAGAAAATCTTTGAAAGGGTTCTCTCCGCAGGCTTTAGACGCTATGATGCGTTATACGTGGCCGGGTAATGTGCGTGAACTGGAAAATGCCGTAGAACGCGCTGTTATTATGTGTCTTGGGGAAACCATTACAGAAAAAGAACTTCCGCTTACTTTAGCGCCTTCGGGGCAAGAAGATGAAGCGCACGCACCTGTGCATCATGGCGAGAGTACGGACTCTTCTTTATCGGGGCTTTCCTTGGATATGGTGGAGCGTAAAGCCATTGAACAAACTTTGCACGATGTGGACGATAATAAGAGCGAGGCGGCGCGGCGTTTGGGCATAACGCGCGCCACATTACAAAATAAACTGAAAAAATATGGCATTGATGGATGATTTTGCTATAGTGTGTAGTTGTTGACAAATGCTCAAAAATACATAATGAAAACACCCATTATTCTATAATAGAACGTCTTTGCATATATGAGGATGCCGTGAGAAAAATTATATATTTTACCTTAGTATGTCATGTGCTTTTGGCTGGTGTGAGCTTTGCCGCCATTGCGCCTGCCCCTATTCCTAGTCCCGCCCCTGCTAGTGCTTCTGCCAGCACTTCTGGTGAAGCTTCTACTGTTCCAGCTGAAACTTCTGGTAAGACTACTCCGACTCCGCCTGTCAAGGAGAGTGTGTCTCCAGAAGCGTCAGCCCTTATGGAAGCACAAAAAGCCTTAGAAGCAAAAGATTTTAAGCGCGCGTTTACTGTGTTAGAGCCTTTGGCAAAAGAGGGCAATGCAGAGGCCATGTACTTTGTGGGTCGCTTGTATGATACAGGGGAAGGGGTGAAACGTAGCCCTTCAACTGCTACATCTTGGTATGCCAAAGCCGCCAAAGCTGGAGATGTGAGCGCGCAAAACTCTTATGGTGGCGCTCTTGCGCGCGGTCAAGGCACCAAGAAAAATAGCAAAGAAGCCGTGAAATGGTTTAGAAAGGCCGCCGACAGTGGGCATGCTGTGGCGCGCTATAATCTTGCCTATATGTACGCCCACGGGCTTGGCGTTAAAAGAAATGAAAAAGAGGCTGTGGCGTGGTATGAAAAATCCGCTGAGCAAGGCCTTGCAGAAGCGCAATATTCTTTGGGCTGGTCGTATTTGTACGGCAAAGGGGTGAAAAAAAGTGATACTCGCGCGGCTTTTTGGTTTCAAAAGGCGGCAGACCAAGACCATATGATGGCGCAAAATAATTTGGCCTTTATGTACGCTGAAGGGCGTGGCTATGAGCAAAATATTGCCTTGGCTTTTGAATATTATAGAAGAGCCGCCGAAAAAGGGTATGCGCCTGCGCAGTATAATTTAGGTTTTTTGTATGAGCAGGGTAAAACCTCTGTGCCCAATTATGAAGAGGCGATTAAATGGTATCGTAAAGCAGCGGCGCAAAACGACGCCGCGGCACAATTCAGCTTAGGCTATATGTATGAGCAGGGTACAGGTGTGCCGCGTGACATTAGCAAAGCGGAAGAGTGGTATAAGCTAGCGGCTAAAAATGGGGATAAAACAGCTAAAATTGTGTTGAGACAGTTGAGTAAAAAAGAAAAATAGTTTTATTGTCTTATTATAATTAAGAAAATACCCCCTAGTATGGATGAGTCCTGCTAGGGGGTTTTGCTTTGGAAGAGAAAGCCACAACCCTCGATCCCAAAGTTGTGGCTTTGTTCGAAGCGAGAGGAATTAGAATAACTCACCTTATGTCACATAGAAGAATATCTTGCCACACTAAGGGAGGAGAAGAAAGCGCTTCCTTCTCTTGACGACGCAAAGTATTACCTTTTATTTTGCATCAACCTTCTTCAGACCGTCCCACATCATTTCTGCTTGCGGCAGTACAGGCAGGAGCTTTGTCCAAGGATGTTGTTGCAAAAATTCTGCGTCTTGCTGGAGTTTACGACTCAGTTCCTTAATAGGGGGAACTATAGCCATAATATCGCCTGCAAGAGCTGGATTAATACCAAAGTTTGTAGCTTCACCAGCAAGGTCAATGGCTTTTTGGCTGTATTCCATGGAGGACATAAGCGTATTCAAAGCCTTGGCAGGGTTGTGGAAGCCTACACTGTTTTCGGCAGATACATAATCCCAGAAAAGTTGTCCTTTACGTATCATTTCACGAGCTTCGAGGATAAGTTCGTCATAGTTAGCATTCTTTTCGCCAGTATATTCTGCGGCTAGACGCACAGCTTCGTGAGCTTTTACAGAAACTTCTTGCGCCTTGAGTAGCTGATCAAAGGTTCTTTTTTGCGTATATAGTACGCGTTCTTTGAGGTATTCAGGGCTCTTATCCGCATGACACTGACGGCAGGCGCTCATTTGAGGATCTTTCAAAGGAGAGGTCCACCAATGGCTTGAAATCTTTTTGCCGTCTATGCGTTCATAACTCATATGACAATCCGCACAGGAAACACCGGCCGCTCCGTGCGGTCCGTCAATCCATGTTTCGTATTCTGGATGTTGCATCTTAATCATAGGCGCCTTAGAGGCTGCGTGTACCCAATCCACGAAAGGCCCGTTTTGTGCACCATGATTTTTGTAGTACTCATACATATGTTCTGGACCATAGCCATTATCCCACGGGAATACGGGCTTGGCTGCAGGGCCGTTATCTTTATGTGTAAAATAATATTCTACGTGACACTGTGCACAAACAAGTGTGCGCATTTCGTTACGCGAAATTTTCGTAATATCTCTTCCACTGCGCTTGAGCCAATCTTTGAGCGGCTCAGAATACAGACGTAATTCCATAGTTTGCGGGTCGTGACAGTTGGCACAGCCGATGGTGTCCTCATGCGGATCCAGTTCAGCACGTAAAGAGTTGGCATCCTTACTCCAAAAAGCATCGCCATCTCTAGCAATCCATGTCATCATCTTAGGCGTCTTACAATTCCAACACGTGGCAGGAAGTCCGCCTTTTTCTGAAAAACGGTTGATACGGTCAATATACGCCACATCTTCAATACCATAGGTATGCCCGCGCGCTTCGTTATATTCATAACTGAAAGGGTAGCCGAGCCAAAGGTTTTTCAGATAGGGCTGCGCATGTTTGAATCCCTTGGGTAAAGGGGAAAAATCGTCATTTTTTCTGTAATGTACAGAGCCTTTATACTCCGTCATAACAGTGTGTTCATCATTCTTCATATAAGAAGCGTACTGAGCAGGAAAAGGCTCTTTAAAAGCAGAATTTTTCATTTCGTCCTTGCTCAGACCAGAATCAAAAGTCGGCGTTTTTAACTCTGTTTCTACATCACTACACCCGCCAAGCAAAGTGAAGCAGACCAGTAATATAAAACATAAACCTAAGTACAATGTCTTTTTATTCATCGGCAACCATCCTTTTGCTGATGGGCTTTTGGTGCATATGCACCACACTACGGTGACAATCAACACAATACGGTTTTGCTTCCATACTTGCGACACTCATGTTGGTGATAGCATGGCAAGACTTACAGTTTTCGTTTACTACATCCTTGGTAGATACACCTACGACTAAGGGAACGTCCTTACCTTGAAGGTTGGAAACAAAATCTTTTAAGCCTGCGGCGGCTTTAAAAGGTATTTTTTCTAACAAGTTCGTCGGTGCGTGACAGCTATTACATGAAATATTAGCGTGTGTTGACATTTTGTGCGTAACAGCCGCCGTATTCATCACATGGCAACTAGCACAAAAGGGACGTTGATCCGTGTATTGCATAGCTACAGCAGCCGCAGCTGTAAGCCCTACGCCTATGACAACGCCTATCAACATAATTTTCAGCCACGGCTTGTGGCACGTTGCACCCATAGATCCTCCTTTGTCTGAAAATTTTTAATAGTAATCCATATAACTCCTCAGTGAAACACATTACAAAAAATATGCCGTTTGTTGATAAGAAAAATGATTTGTTAATATTCTGATATTATACTGTTTTTTGTAAGTGTCTTAATGTGTTTTTACATAAAGGAAATTATTTGTCAGAAAAATATGACAAATATTCATATAAGTCTGACAGAGAGTGTGTGAGGAAGCGCTGTGAAAAAAGTTTTTTTTGTATGCAATGAAAGCTCGCCAAAATCAGAAAAATATGACAAATTTTCACAAATGTCTGACAAGAGAATACTCGTGCGATTTTTTGTGGTATTACAATAATTTGTTAGGGAGTATACAGAGTTATGACGAGAATACTTGTAATAGATAAAGACGCATACTTACAGGATTTTATGCATCAAGTGGGCCTTCGTCTTCAATGCGATACGCTGTATGCTGCTTCTTTAGCTGAAGGCTTGCGTTTAGGCGCGCGTGGTGTGGATGTGGTTTTACTGGAAAAAAGCTTGCCTGATGGGGATGGTATTGCCTGTATTCAACAAGTGCGTGAGTTGCCCAGAGCGCCGCATGTGCTTATTATGACAGAATATGGCAATGCGGATATAGCAGAAAGAGCCTTACGTGCCGGAGCGTGGGATTTTTTATGCAAACCATTACAAATGCAAGAATTAATTCTCACGCTACAGCATGTTCTTGCCCATCGTCAAGGGCGTGAGCTGAGCGGTTTTTCGGGAAATAGCGAAACGCTTGTGCAAAGAGAAGGGCTTATAGGTAAAAGCCCTGTTTTTCTTGCGGCTTTGGCACGTATGCAAGAGGCCGCGCGCTCAGAAGCCAATGTGCTTATTTACGGTGAAACAGGGTCGGGTAAAGAACTTTTTGCGCGCATGGTACACGACAATTCCAAGCGATGTAGGGATGTTTTTACTACGGTAGATTGTGCCGCACTCACAGAAAATCTTGTGGAAAGTCATCTTTTTGGGCACGCTCGCGGCGCTTTTACCGGTGCAGATAAGGCTAAGGAAGGGCTTTTGCTCACGGCGCATGGTGGTACACTCTTTTTAGATGAAATGGGCGAGTTGCCTTTATCCATACAAAAAGTGTTCTTACGCGCTTTGGAATTGCGCCGTTTTCGTCCTGTGGGTATGGTGGAAGAAGTGCCCAGTAATTTTCGACTCATTGCCGCTACCAATAAAAATTTGAGTGATATGGTCAAGCATGGGCAATTTAGAGACGATTTATTGTATCGCTTGCAAGGCGTGACCATTCGTATTCCTCCCTTACGTGAACGCAAAGAAGATATAGCGCCCTTGGCAGAATATGCCATGCAAAAATTCTGTCAAAGTAATATGCTACCCCTTAAAAACTTGAGTGAAAATTTGCTGGAAGCTTTATTGGCGTATACATGGCCGGGCAATGTTCGTGAGCTTATCAATACTATAGAAAGAGCTTGCATTGTGGCAAAGGATGAATTGGAGCTTTTTGCTGTGCATTTACCCACAGATGTACGCGTGGCCATTGTACGTGAAAGAGTGCAGGAAGAAGCACAAAGCGCGGCGCCTGTTATGCAAGGGGCTTTTTTCCTTTCCACAGACGAAGGAACGCCCACGTTAAAAGAATGGAAAAAATACACAGAGCATACCTATGTGCAAAGGCTTATGCAGCAGCATAAGGGTGATATTCGAGCCTGTGCGCAGATAGCGGGAGTTTCGCGAGGGCATTTTTATGAGCTGTTAAAAAAGCATGGTATTTCCACATAGTTTTATCAGCCTGTGACTCACGTCACAGATATAGTACAAGAAAATTGTATGCTTTAAGATACAAAAGTGAAAAGAGTCATAGACAGAATGTGTTTTATATGTAACTATTTGTTATGACTCTGTAAATTGTATACTAAGGAGCATTTTTATGTACTGTAATCAGTGTGAACAAGTGGCTAAGGGAAAGGCGTGTGAAAAAGTAGGTGTCTGTGGTAAAAAAGAAAGTACGGCAAATATACAAGACGCTTTGATTTACGCTTTACGCTTACTTTCACAAACAAGCCTTAAAGCTGATACAAAAGGTATACAGCACAATGATGTGAACGTTTTTATTGTAAAATCTTTATTCCGTACCTTAACCAATGTAAATTTTGACGATGAAGTGTTATTGGCATGCATACGGGAAGCCATCACGCTACGAAAAAAGTTGGCAGAGCAGTTAGGATGTACACCTAAGTACGACGCACAAGCCTATGAAAGCGCTTTGGCTGATATTCAGAAAGACGCTTGGACAGTGGATGCCATGTCTGCCAATGAAGACATCAATTCGCTTATGCAAATAGTGCTTTTCGGCACCAAGGGCGTGGCAGCGTATGCAGACCATGCCGCTTTGCTTGGGCAAGAAGATGCTGAGGTGTATACTTATGTGAAAAGAGCTCTAGCGGCAGGCATGCCAGATAAACAAGGGCAGGTGGAAGAGCTGAGCCTACAAGATTGGCTAGAGCTTGCCATGGAATGTGGTCGAGCAAATTTGCGCGCTATGGAGCTTTTGGAAGCAGGAAATACGGGGCACTTTGGGCATCCTGAACCTACACAAGTGGCTTTAGGGCATGTGAAAGGCAAGGCCATTGTGATTTCTGGACACGATTTACAAGACCTGTATCACCTTTTACAGCAAACAGAAGGCAAGGGTATTGCTGTTTATACTCATGGGGAAATGATTCCGGCGCACGGCTACCCTAAGCTCAAGGCTTTTTCGCATTTGGCAGGGCACTTTGGCACAGCGTGGCAAAATCAGCAAAAAGAAATGGCAGATTTCCCCGGTGCTATTTTGTTTACCACCAACTGTATTCAAAATCCTGGAAAATACAGTGATAAAGTCTTCACCACGGGCGCTGTGGGTTTTCCTGATGTGCAACACTGTCCGCAAGGGGACTTTTCTGCTGTCATAGAAAAAGCTTTGTCTTTGCCAGGTTTTGATTCTGATATGCCCAAGGGTGAAGTAACCGTAGGTTTTGGGCGTAAAACCTTGCTTGATGCGGCTCCTGCTGTGCTTGATGCCGTGAAGGGCGGTGCCATAAAGCATATTTTCCTTGTGGGGGGCTGTGATGGTGCAAAGCCTGGGCGTAATTATTATACAGAATTTGTGGAAAAATCTCCCAAGGATACGCTGATTTTGACTCTTGCTTGCGGTAAGTTCCGCTTCTTTGACAAAGATTTAGGCAATATTGGGCCTTTCCCGCGCCTTTTAGACGTAGGTCAATGTAATGATTCCTATGCAGCGGTACAAGTAGCCCTTGCTTTAGCGCAAGCTTTGGATTGTGATGTTAATGACTTGCCTTTATCCTTGGTCTTATCGTGGTATGAGCAAAAAGCTGTGTCTGTGTTACTTACCTTATTGGCTCTTGGGGTAAAAAATGTGCGTCTTGGGCCTTCGTTGCCTGCCTTTGTTTCCCCCGCAGTGTTACAAGTGCTAGTAGATACATGGAATGTGCAACCCATAAGCACAGCAGAAGAAGATCTTGCTACGCTGTTAGGCGCATAGCGTTTACTTCTTCTTAACACGTTTTTTACGTATACCGCCCCCTGTACAGGACGTATTGTGCCTTTGCAGGGGGTATTTTATCCGTTTACTATGGAGAAGTTATGCAAGGTTTATTACACAATCTTTCTCTTTTTAAGGGATTAGACGCTTCTTGTTTGGATTTTATGGAAAGCATGGGGCAAAAACACAGCTTTGCTTCTGGTGAAGCGCTTTTTTATGAAGGGCAAAAAGCTGTGGGTATTCATGTGCTTTTAAGCGGTGTGGTGAAAGTTGTACGTGTCACAACGCAAGGGCGTGAATTGGTGCTTTTTTTGGCGCGTGTTGGTAATATGGTGGGAGAGGGAGCTGTTTTTCAAAGTTTTCACGCTGAGCATGCAACGCAAAATATAGGGCAAGATACTGGGCAAAAGGCTGTGACAGAAGTGGCAACAGCTGTGGCAACTGAGGCTGTGCAAACACTTTTTCTCTCGCGAGAAGCGCTGTTTGCCTGTATGGAGCAATATCCTGCCTTGGCATTGTGCATGCTGAAAGCTCTTGCCACGCGGCAACGCATGTTTACGCATAAACTTGCCGCACAGGCAGAGCGCGGGGCTGTGCGACGTGTGGCGGCGTATATTTGTCACAGAGCCTTTATAGAGGGCGGAAAAAATGTTATTGACCTTGGAGTGTCTCGTGAGGATTTAGCCAATTTATTGGGATTGGCACGAGAAACCGTCTCTCGCCAATTATCGTATCTTCTAGAAGTGGGCGTGATTACTGTACAAGGGCGTGTGGTGTTTATAAATGACCTAAATGTATTGCAAAAAATGGCAAAAGACGGCTAAAATATTGTTTTTTTTAGGACTTGTGCGAAGTTTTAAATAGTTATATAAGGCACTTGTTACGTTTCTTGCATCCTAAGCGGCAATGGCTTATGGTGTGTATGTGCTTACTTGTTGAGGAGGATATATGAAAAAATATATAGTAGTAGGGTGTTTGCTGACACTCTCTTTGCATATGGGTTGTGTGGCAAAGCGAGCGCCCATAAAGGTTACACAAGACCCTGTTGCTATCCAACTTCCTAGCTATGTTCCTACCAAGTTAGAAGTACGTGAGGCTATTTTTGCCGGTGTGTACGATGCTGGTTGGCGCCCGCAAGACAGAGCACCTGGCTTGATTTATGCTAAAAAACGCATGTACGGAGAAACTGTCACCGTTGAGGTGGATTATACAGCTTCTTCTTATCTTATTAAATTTACGGAAAGTACCGACGAAGATTATAGCAAAAAATCAGGAAATGTCCCTCGGCTCTTCAGCTCTTGGGCAAAAACTCTCAGGAAACATATTGACGAAAAAATAGCGCTTATAGGAACAGAAAAGCCTATACATCAAGTGGAAGCTTTTCCGCGTATTGCTCCAGGATTGCCTGGAGAGCCTATTCTTTTGGAAAGAGAAGTGCAAACGGCGGAGGCAAAGCGCCGCGCACAACGAGAGGCGGAGGAAAAACTCAAAGCAGAGGCTGCAGACAAGGCTACAGTGCCCATGTCTGATGATGCCACAGACGTTAAGGCAGTCACGGCGCCCCAAGAGTCAGGAAATCTAGAAGCGCCAGATACTCCCGCAGGCGGCGCCTTGTCTCCTTTGCCTAGCGCACTAGAAACGCCATCATTAACGCCTGTAGAGAATAATACTGCCGCATCGACGGGGGTACAGGAGCGCGATTTACCTGAAAGCGGAGCTAGCGAAAAATCTGCCGCTGGTAAAAATCCAGAAACCCAACCCCCAAAAGTGCAGACTCCAAAAACACAAGCCGCCCCTAAGGTAAGCCCCACAACCCCAGCTGTTGTGCATGCTACCCCAGTAATTTTACATGCACCAGTTGTGCAAAAGGTGGAAGCCAAGCCTGCAGAAAACAGCACACAGCCTAAGGACAATTCTGCGCCAAAACCTGCGCCAAAAACTACGCCAGTGGAAGAGGCTGTTAAGCCTGCACCTATTGTTCCCGAAGTAGTAGAAGCGCCCAAGGTTGAAGAGGTAGCAGCTCCTAAAACGCCAACACCGCAAGTCGCAACACCTATAAAAAAAGAAGATCTTCCTGAGGTGGGGAGCGCCAGTGGTTCATCTACAGAAGTGCGTGGTAAGGTGCAAGAAACATATTTGTCGGCGCCCGAACAATATTAAAGCGTGCTCACATAAACGTCTTTTGGATGTATCTGCGTTAAATAGCGTTTTTTGCTAGTTACCTTATACGCGCTGTGTTCTCTGTAGCCGTTAGGTTTGAACTCACCTAACGGCTATACTTCGCACTCTTTAGGCAGAGCGCCTTTTGCAAAAAACGTGTTTTCCTTCTTAAAATTCAATTTTCGCCATAATGCTACCGCCGTGCGTGCTTTGTTTGCCGCCGTATTCGCCATTATAGGTAAGGGCTAGGCTGAAATCGTTGATATTCCATTCAATGCCCGCGCTGGCAAGAAATGTGGTGGGGTCTTCGGTGGTTTTTGTGGTATACTTTGCGCTAAAGGCCTTCATGCTTGTTTCTATATCCTCGCTGGTGAGTTTTTGGCGCAGGCCAAGCCCTGCCAAGAGGCTTATGCTGTTATTCTCATTCACATGGAATTCACTGCGCCAGTCCATATTGATATGGGCGTATAAGGCGCTGTAATTGC
>CAYJFR010000032.1:0-12529 GCA_964369335.1 uncultured Desulfovibrionaceae bacterium
TCAATGGGCGTATCAGCAAACGCCGCATTCAAGTATTTGGATTGTGCGTGATGAGGGTGTGTTGTTGGCTCTTACCTACATGAAAGAGCATGATATTTGGGGTTGGAGTCGACATGTAACGGCGGGGAAAGTACGTTCGGTGGTGGTGGTGTCTGGCGAAACTGGAGATACTATTTTTTTGGTGGTGCAAAGAAGTATTTTCGTGCAAGGGCAAGAGCAAGAACATTATTATTTAGAGCGCTTGAGTGACCGATGGCAAGAAAGTGTGGGTGTTGAGCAAGCTTTTTATGTGGATGCTGGCAAAAGCTTTGCTTATGAAACGCCTACGCAAATTGTGGAAGGTTTAGAGCATTTAGAAGGCTGTGAAGTATCGGTATTGGCGCAAGGTAGCCCTGTGGAGGGGCTTGTGGTGCAACAAGGGCGCATCACTTTACCTTATGCGGCGCAAGTGGTGCATGTGGGTCTGCCTTATACCTCTATAGTCAGCACGCTTCCCGTGGAAGGAGACGGACAGCAAGGCAGTTCTTTAGGAAAAATGCGCGGTTTAGGGCAATGTTTGATACGTGTACACGCTTCTGTGGGAGGAAAGTACGGCAGTGACCCTGAGCAGATGTATGATTTTCCTTTCACGCCAGAGCGTTGGGGAGAGCCGGTGGCTTTGAGCAGTGAGGACAGATATTTTGTGCCGGGAGGGGGGCAAGACGCTTCTGCTCATGTGTGGCTTATGCAGGATAAACCCTTACCTTTTTCGGTGGCGGCATTGGTTTTGGATGTGGATATTACGGGGTGATGTATGCAAATACGTAAATGTACAGCCTTAGAAATACTTGCGCATGCTGATTTTTCTGCACTACGCGACGAGTATATTGCAGAAAGCGCCAATAAGCTTTTGCCTGTGCCACAAGAAAAAATGGAAATGTACAAAGCTCTTGACGCTTCTGGCGCTTTGTTTGGTTTTGGTTTTTTTGACGATGAGAAGCTTATGGGCTTTGCTTTTTTGATTGCACCAGTATTGCCGCATTATGGACGTGTGATTGCAACTATGGAAAGCCTTTTTATAGCCAAAAGATACCGAAAAAACGGGGCTGGATTGCGTCTGATTCGTGAGGCTGAACGCTGTGCTAAGGACCTTGGTTCGCCTGCGCTGATTATCAGCGCACCAGTTGGCAGTATTTTAGACACCATCTTGCCAAGGCTCAAATACACATTGACCAACCGTGCATATACAAAGGGGTTTTAGTATGAGCTTATTGCCAAATAATAAAAGCACCGCTGAAGTTGTACGTAAGTTTGAAGACTGGGCACTCACACAGCCACAAATAACAATAGAGACAACACATCATTTTCATGCTGGGTGTTACGCTCGCACTATCATGATTCCCAAAGACAGCATCATTACAGGCGTTGAGTATGCTGTGCCAACTATCCTTATTGTGAGTGGCAATGTGCATATAAATAACACTCAATTTGTGGGTTATCATGTACTTGAGGGTATGGCAGGGCGCAAGAATCTTTTTGCGGCGGTAGAAGATACGCATCTTACAATGATTTTTGCAACGGACAAAAACACCGTTGAAGACGTAGAAGAAGAATTTACACGCGAAGCCCACAAGCTCGGCTCGCGTAGGGAGGTGTAATATGAGTGGATGGGTAACAGGTATATCAGCGGTAACAGCTTTGGCGTCGGCGGCTATGGGGACAGTTAGCGCCATAGAAAGCTCTAATGCGCAAAAACAGCAAGCGGAATATCAAAGTGATATGGCACAATACAATGCCAAAATTGCCGAACAACAAGCGCAAATGGCAGAGTATGAAGGGGCAGAGCTGAAGCGTGATGCTTATGAAGAAGGGGTGAAAAAACGCCAAGAAGCGGCGCATATGGTGGCTAGTCAGCGTGCGGCTCAAGCAGCCAGTGGTGCTGTAGTGGATACAGGTTCTGCTCTTGATTTGAATCTGGATACGGTGGAAAAGGGCGAACTTGATGCTTTGCAATTACAAGAGCAAGGAGCGTGGCAAGATTATAATAAACGCGTTGATGCGTGGAATTATAGAAATCAGGCGGCGTCTTTAGAAAGTAAATCGGATATGTACTCTCATAGGGCACAGCAAATTTCTCCCCTTTTAGATAATACAGATTCTTTGCTTTCTGGTGTGAAAAAGGTGGGCACAGTCTTTGGTCAATTGATGTAACATGAGGAGCGGCATATGAATTTTCGCTTACCAGATGCGCAGGTATTACAACAATATCAAGGAAAAATGTACGAAGAGCAGGTAGAGCATGACTATGTGCACACACGCTTGCACAGTTCACAATCTATGCCTGCACCTACGCATACAAAAAAGCTGTCATTGCGCCCTTGCGTAGAGGCGCGTGCCGCTGCGGCGCATTTGCAAGAGCTTTTTTTGCAGTGGCAAGCACAAGCGCAGCAAAAGCAAGGCAAGGATGGCATACATATAGTAGGAGAATATAAAGCGTGGTTTTTAGAGCAAACACAGCAAGCGCAATGCGCTTTAGATGTGGCGCAACAAGAAGCCTATGTGTTGTGGACGCGTATGCAAGATACTGTATACGGCGCTTGGGCGCGGGATTACGCCGCACAGCAAGAGCACGTCTACGCCCTTACTGTGCAAAAAAATATTATTACAAGTTCTCAAGCTTTAATGCGAGCCAATGCAGAACGACGCGATTTTATGCAACAAGGTTTAGAGCAAATTACGGCGGCGGCGCGTGAGCTTGGGCATTTGCAAAGATTAGAAGCTAAAGAGGTGTATTTTCTTGAACAGCATGAAGTGGCGGCGGCTTTATATCCTATTTTGTTAGAAAAAATAGAAGGCGGCGAACTTCACCTTGCACAGGCTTTGTTTAGCGAGTATAAAGAACATCTCTTGGCACAACAGGTGAAAAAAATAGCAAAGAAATTGCGTGCGGCACAAAAATACGCTAACTCATAGTATTTGTTTATTTTTAGTAAAATATGAAAGGTTCTGCTCTTGCTTGCCAAGATGTAGAACCTTTTTTATTTATGCGTGGAACATGCACAACTTATGGAGGACATATGTCACAAGTTTCTGATAAGCAATGGCGTGTTATATGTATCAATGCCATTGCCAATATATCGCTGGCCATTACCAAAATAGTGGTGGGTTTCTTATTTCAAAGTCAATTACTTGTGGCGGACGGTGTACACTCTGCATCGGATTTGCTCACCGACCTTTTCGCCATGATCGGACTACATATTGCTAAACAGCCCAAAGATGAAGAGCACCCTTTTGGGCATGGTAGTTTAGAATATGCCACTTCGCTGACGGTTTCTGTCTTTATTTTCTTTATGGCGTATGAGCTGATAGTGGAGCTTGTGGTGGATTGGCATGTCTTTTCTACCCATATAAGTCACGTGGTTCTTTGGGTTTCTTTTATTACATTTATTGTTAAGCTCCTACTTTCTGCTTATGTGCTGTATAAGGCGGAAAAGCTGGACTCGCACACACTCAAAAGTAGCGGTACAGAATCCCTTGCCGACGCCTATTCTACCATTATTGTTATTGTGGGCTTACTGCTTACCGATTACGGCATCAATGAAGGTATAGCGTGGTTGTTGTATGCAGAGAAAATTGCTACTATTGTGGTTATTCTTATGCTTATACGCGCCGCGTATCAGATTTACTTCACCAGTATTGTAGGCATTGCCGGTGCGCAAGCTTCTGCTGAGGTGCAGGAACAATTTTTCGCTAGTGTGAAAGACACAGTGTTAGAAAATGAAGGTGTTTTTGAGCTCACAGAATTTATCGTACTGAAACGCGGTATTGATTACGGTGTATATATAAAACTTGTCTTTAAGCAAGATATGTCATTAAAAGAGGCTAGCCAGATATTGAAAGGGCTAAAAACTATACTATACGCAGATTCTAGGGTGAAAATCGTTAATGTGGATTTTTCTACAGTCAATGAGGGCACCTAGCCTTGAGACAGTTGCTTTTAATACGCTTTTGTTCTATAGCATGCAAAGTCCTAGCGCGCTGACAATGCCACATTGTTTGTGATTTCTACGCAGAATAAAATTATTTTATAGGTTTTTTTACTGGAGAGTACCATGGAACGAGGCACGCAAACCCCTACGCCCCTTGAGACAAGTGCTTCAGAGACAGCCATACAAAGACCACAAGCGTCTGGCTCTCTGTTGACGCGCGTTCTTGGTTTGCACGCTTTGCTTGTGGAGTATGCCACTCTTCCTCCCGTAGAAAGCCCTTGGGAATTTGCTCAAGAAACTCTTAAAATGCTCAATATTACTTTGGACCATAAAGGCGAGTCTTTAGACGCTTTTGCTACGCCTGGTCCTACGGTGGTGGTGGCTAACCATCCTTTTGGCGGTATTGAAGGGGTTATTTTAGCGGCTCTTTGCGGTTCTTTACGCCCAGATTTTAAGCTTTTTGCCAATCATATGCTTATGCGTATTCCAGAATTGGCGCCTATGATTATTCCTATAGATGTTTCGGGAAAAGCCCAAAGAGAAAATATTCAAGCGGTGCGTGCGGCTTTGCGCCATGTGGAAAATGGCGGCGCTTTAGGTATGTTTCCTTCTGGTATAGTGGCACATTGGCAAATGCGCGCCATGCGTGTGGTTGAACCTGTATGGCAACCGCTGTGTGGGCGTCTTGTGCGCAATCCTGATGTCAAAGCTATTCCCATGTATTTTCAAGGGCAAAATAGCGCTCTTTTTCACGCTTTAGGCTGTATTCATCCATTTTTACGTACACTGTGTTTGCCGCGTGAGCTTGGGCGCCGAAAAAATAGCACCATATCTTATGTGGTGGGTAAGCCTGTGGACAGTGGAATTTTGCCAGCTTTGTGTAATGACGCGGCGCGTACTGCGCATTTACGCATCAGAGCAGAGCAGTTAAACGTGGTGCAGGAAGCCTTTGAAGATAAAGTATGGCCTGTGCCCGTAGCAAAAGCTTGCCCTGAAGAAGAGTTACGCAGTGAAGCAAAAAAGTTTTTAGAGCGTGAAACCCTTGCCAGCGAAGGTCGATACGCGGTTTTTGCTATGGTTGGGCACGAGTCCCCTTGTTTATTACAAGAAATTGGGCGCCTTCGCGAAGAAACTTTCCGCCTTGTGGGTGAAGGTTCTGGACGTGAGCGGGATATTGACGGCTTTGACGAGGCGTATACACACTTGGTTTTGTGGGATGTGGAAAAAGACAGCCTTGCTGGAGCCTACAGAGTGCGTTGCTTTACTCCCGATGAAGCTGATCAAAGCGAAGACAAATTGTATTTAGCCTCACTTTTTACCATTGAAAAGCCTTTCTTTACGCAAATTCAAAGCGCCATGGAATTGGGGCGTGCCTTTGTGAAGCTTGAGTATCAAAGGGATTACGTGCCGCTCATGTTGCTTTGGAAAGGTATTGGACGTATGATTGTGCGCCATAAATTGCGTACGCTCTTTGGTCCTTGCAGTATGGGGCTTGGCTATGCCGAAGCTTCTGCTGAAGTATTACGTCAAGTCTTACAAGAAAATCATTGGGATACATATTTAGGAGGTTTTGCTCAAGGCAAGCGCCAACCACGAGAATTTTCCAGCCCCAATGTGCCTAATATACAAGGTCTTGATTACAAAATGAGTAATCGTATTGTAAAAGATATTGAAGGCGGTAAGGGCTTACCCATTCTCTTTAAGCATTACCTACAACTAGGCGGACGTATTGCCGCTTTCCACGAAGACAAAGACTTCGGCACCTTAGACGCTTTGCTTGTGGTGGATTTAGCTTATACGCCGGAAAAAGTTCTTTTGCGCTATATGAGCCCAGAAGAAGTGGCGGAGTTACGCACTATGTACGGGGATGTACCGCCGCGAAGCTGATTTTTACGGGCGTAGTGGTTTAACTTTCCAAGATATCAGCTAATTTTCTATGCGCCGCAGGTAGGGCGCGCTTGCCTATGTCATGCAATGTTGCCCATGTATACGCCGTAGCCGCCGTAAGTGTGGGCTTAGGCAATGTTTTTTGGTTCACTTCTTCACCTATAAAGCGTAGTTCAAAGCAGTGTAAGGTAATACGGTATGTGGTGTAACCATGTTTGATAATGCCGTAATTTTGCACAATTTCCACAGAAAAGCCTGTTTCTTCCTTAAATTCACGGACAATAGCCTCTTCAGGGCTTTCGCCTTCCTCAATACGCCCTCCGGGGAATTCCCACAAATGCCCCCAAACGCCTTGGGGTAAACGCTTTTGGATAAATATTTTTTCCTGCTCATGGTCTTGAATTTTGAGCACTCCTGTGACTACTTGAAGAGGAGTTATGCTGGCGCGCTTACCGGGGACGGGGCGTTCTTTGGCAATGCCAAGGCGTAAGCTTTCGCAAAAATTTTGCAAAGGGCACGCTTCACAAAGAGGGTTTTTTCGGCAAATAAGGGCGCCAAGCTCCATAATAGCTTCATTATATGTGCCAGTACTGCCTTTAGGCGCGGCTAAAGCCCATTCAAGGGCAAGGGCGCGAATACGTGAAGCTGCTGGTTCTTGTTTCACGGGGCTGTCTATATCATATATACGCGCTAAAACTCTTTCCACATTAGCATCAATGCAAGGCAGTTCATGCCCAAAAGCCATGCTGGCAATGGCGCCTGTGGTATAAGGCCCAATGCCAGGTAAAGCGCTTATATCTTGAGGATTGCAAGGAAAAATGCCCTTATGGCTGTGCATAATGATTTTTGCGGCTTTATGAATATTGCGCGCCCGCGAATAATACCCAAGCCCTTGCCATGCGTGCAAAATATCTTCTTCCGAGGCGTTAGCCACATCTTCAATACGCGGAAAGCGTTCCATCCAGCGCATAAAATACGCCACGCCGCGCTCCATTTGCGTTTGTTGTAGCATGACCTCTGAAATCCAAATTTTATAGGCGTCTTTTTGCCCGCGCCAAGGCAGAGGGCGAGCGTTATGAGCAAACCAAGATAAAAGCTGTGATACTATGTCTGGGGCTGTTGTGTGCATAAACGGGCTGTATGGTGCTTGTGTAAAATTATTATTTCTTTCGTAAATTCATTAGAATTAAAGCTATTAGATGCACCACTAAAACAAAAGCTGATGCCAGCATAATAAAGGTACAGATTTCTATAAGCTGTTGATTGGCTGCATATTGGTGTGAGTGATTGGCATTTTTATTGATAACGAAGAGGGAACCAACAATGACGACAATGTAGAAAAGAAAAAATTTTAAATGCTTATAAAGGTTCATACGAAACCCCCTTTTTTTTATTATAGGTGAAATTCTCTTTTTCTTCAAGCTAGGGACTGTCTCTAAATAGAGAAGTTTTATATTTTATTACATTCAACAGCGTTTTTTTTGAATGGCGTATGTTTGAATATGTTCCAAAGAGTTTTATGGATTGCTTCGTGGCGAACCACCACCCCAATACCATGTTTTAAAAATAAAATAAATTCGCTCCTCGCAATGACCTTGATTAAAACATAAAGTCATTGCGAGGAGCGTAGCGACGAAGCAATCCATGTCTTTTTTCAGCGACGTTTCTGGCTGACTATACTATGGCAACTTTGCCATAAAGCAGAGTATAACATATATTTTTTATTTTTTTCTGTTTTATTCGTATGTTATAAAATTTAATTGTGTTTTTAATACTGTTTTATGAAATAAAAATAAAATATTACGCTTGGTTATAAAAATATTATGTACTGAAATCTCTCCCTCTTACATTTTACGCAAAAAAGCGCATCCTGCATACAGTCTTGAGAAACCTTTAAAAGAAGGGAAATAGTATGAATGAAGCTTTTGCCTTGGCGCACGAATTTACGGCGCAGTGGGAGGGAGGGTTGTCTAATCATCCTCAGGATGTGGGCGGTATAACGCAGTACGGTGTTTCTTATGCATGGCTTATGCAATTAGAAGAGGAAAACCGCGTAGAATTGGTAAAAATAGCGCAGACGGCTGACGGGTGCAACGCTTGGACAATCATGAAAGTCCGTACGATTTCAACGGTGATGGCGTGGTTGATGGGGGAGATATTATAGCATGCACCTCAGAGCAGGCTAAAGAGCTTTTTCATCAACATTTTTGGAAGCCTTTGCGTTGCGATGTTTTGCCTTTGCCCTTGGCGGTGGTGTTGTATGACAGCGCTGTGAATATGGGAGAGCCGCGGGCGGCGCGTCTTTTACAAGAAAGTTGTAATGTGGTGGGAGAAGCGCATTTAGATGTGTTTACGCCCTTGATGGTAGACGGTGTTGTGGGGCGCAAAACTTGCGCTTTAGCCAAAAGTTTACAAGAAGCGGGGCTTGATTTTTATACAGCGCGTATGTGTGTGCGCCAACGAGTGCAATTTTATGTCAAAATTGTGCAAAAAAATCCACAAAGAAGTGTTTTTTTACAGGGATGGAAAAATCGTTGCCAAGGGCTGTTGGAGCATTTGGCATTGCTTGAACGCGGCATATAAAAAATAAAGAGGGGCATATGCAAAAGACAAGCAAGATGACAAAAAGGAATTTACATAAGGCATTACAAGAGCGTTTGGCGCTGCTTACGGCAAGTTTGAGTGAGGCAGAGGTGGGAGGCAAAGGCATTGAACTGGTGAAAGAAATGAAGGAATTGTATGCCATGCTGGACGCGGCAGACGAAACAGCCCAAGCCGCACGAAAGCAAGAGCCGCAAGAAATACGTATTATGTGGGCCGTGCCACAAGAGCAAGAGGCGGACGCAAAGGAGCGCAAGGCGTGAAAACAACGACGGACTCTTCTAGAACTACCACAGCTAGGCGTACACAAACCTCAAAGGCGCTTACTGATATAACCTATGTAGTGCCGTACACGCCGCGAGAGTTACAGTTACGTTTTCATGAGGAGCGTACGCGCTTTTGCGTGTTGTTATGTCATAGGCGTTTTGGAAAAACCGTGGCCGCCATCAATGATATTTTGCGTGAAGCTTTGCGGCGTGGAGGGCATGATTGGCGCGCGGCGTATATGGCGCCTTTTATTACCCAAGCAAAAACGGTGGCGTGGGATTATCTTAAATTCTTTGCCAAGGATATTCCGGGAACGCGCTTTTTAGAAACTGAGCTCAAGTGTATTTTACCCACTGGAGCAAGCATTCGCCTTTTTGGTACAGACAATGCCAATGCTTTGCGCGGTATGTATTTAGATGATGTGGTGCTGGATGAACCGGCAGATATGCCGCGCGAGGTGTGGACACGTATTTTACGCCCTATGCTTACAGACAGAAAAGGGCGTGCGCTTTTTTGTGGCACTCCCAATGGGGTGGACAATGTTTTGCACGATGTTTGGGAGGAGGCAGGGCAAGACAATGTATTCGTTGCGCAAGGGCAACAGCCATTGTGGTCGCGTTTCAGCTTTAAGGCGTCAGAAACAGGCTATATTGATGCGGAAGAGTTACGCGTGGCGCAACTTTCCATGCAAAAAGAAGATTATTTACAAGAGTTTGAATGTTCTTTTGCCGCCGCTGTGCGAGGTGCCTATTATGCGGAATCTGTGGAAACCTTAGAAGCGCAAGGACGCATTGCGCATGTGCCCTATGCGCCAGAATTACCCGTGCATACGGCTTGGGATTTAGGTATGGACGATGCCACAGGCATATGGTTTTTTCAGGTGCAAAGCGGCGGGCAGTGGCGCGTTTTGGAATATTTAGAAGAAAGCGGACAGGGTTTGCAATACTATATTCAGCAATTACAAGCCCGCCCTTATGTGTATGGCAGTCACTTTGCGCCTCACGATATAAAGGTTCGTGAACTGGGTACGGGCTTAAGCCGTTTAGAAATGGCAAAAAAGCTTGGCGTAGCTTTTACGGTGTGCCCTGCTTTGAGTCTTGCTGACGGTATTAATGCCGTGCGGGTTAATTTGGCGCGTATGTGGTTTGATAAAGAAAAATGCAGTGTGGGGTTACGGGCTTTACGCCAATATCGCCGACAGTGGCGCCCACGACAAGAAGTGTATTCCAATGTACCCATGCACAACTGGACAAGTCACGCTGCGGATGCCTTGCGTTATGCGGTGCTAGGTTTTCGTCCACTGCGTGAAGATGTGTACACACAAAGAAGCAAAGCTTGCACTCACTATGATATTTGGAGGAATTCATGAAATATAGATATGAAGTTGTGCCAGAAGATACGCCATTTTCCATAGAATTACGTGAAGCCTTATTTACACGCATGCAAGAAGAGGGACTTTTGCCTTATACTATGCACGCTTTTCATGCGCCCACCAAGGACGATTGGCTTGAGCTGACGCAGCCCCATAAAGGTTGGCTTTTATGCTGTGTGGCGGAGGGTGAACAGTGTATCACGGTGAACAATATACGTGGTATGGCGTGGCTTACGCCGTGGCAGGGGCGGGTGTGGTCTTTTGATTTTACGGCTTTTCGTGCGCACTTTGCTGAAGCTGTGGGCATGAGCCGCGGGGCGCTGAAGTGGATGTTTACGCACGCGCCTTGTGACAGTGTTCTGGGTATAAGTGCCATGAGTAACAGACATGCGTGGCGTTTGGCGCAAAAAGCTGGTTTTGATGTATTAGGCACCATAGAAGGGGCGTGCTATATGGCAAAAAAATATAGTTATGAGCCGGGAGTTATGGTGGTGGCTTCACGTTCTAGAGGCTCAGCCAGCAGTCTTCCTCTGTAAAGTAAGAAAGCTGTGACCTTATATAAGTTCACGACCTAGCCAAACGGCACGCCCAATAATACGTACAAGATGTTCCATATGGGCACAGCTTTTTACTTCAATGGGGGGATAATCAGGATGTATGCTTGAAAGTATGATTTTACCCGGCATAGCGTCCACGGTTTTGAGGTAGACCATATCCTCTATACCCACGGCATATATATGCCCTGGTTTGGGATTGGTTTGGCTTTGGTCAATGAGTACCACGTCATTATGTAAAATCTGTGGCTGCATACTGTCGCCTGCTACGCGCAAAAGCACCATATGTGTAGGAGAACCTTTACGACGTAAAAAATCAAAGCGAAAGGCATAATGGCGCATATGCTCTGTGCTGGTCTCAAAAGTGTTGCCTCCACTAGCAAGGCGCGCCTCTACTATGGGCACGAGGACAAGATTGTCGTCTGTGTGTTCACTATGCCCTTGAGGAAAGGATATGCCGGCTAAAAGCCAATCAAGAGAACAATTAAGCGCTTGTCCTAGACGAACGGCAAATTCACCCTTGGGCATTTGACCATTTTCGTATTGTTGAATGGTAGTGAGACTGACCCCAATGCTTGTGGCAAGTTCTTGTTTACGTATGCCAAGACTTTCACGCCTTTGGCGTAATCGGTCACCAAAGCTCATTTCGTGTTTTGTCATGTGGTATCCTTATGCATAATGGGGGCTAAAATTACATTGCATAGTAAGCTTATAAGAAAAGTTTTGAAAATAAGCTAGGGAAAAATTTTTCATACATGCAACTTAGCTAAGATATTATGGCTTTTCTGTAAGAGGTGCTCTGACACTTTTAATGTATTGTTAAATTTTTTCGTGATTACTTAAAGCTTTTCTTTTGTATTCAAAGAAAACTTTTAAATACTAAAAAAAGCTTGCTGTGTAAAAAATAATTGTTTATGAATATAAAATAACAACTATTTAAGAAAGGTTAAGTTGCAAGGGGGAAATATGGTTTCTATATGTGATGACTTGCGGCGATTGGACAAAATGTTGCTGCATTTGGCTCATGGTTCAGGTGTTACTTTTCAAACCAGTCTTGTTTTGGCATTAGCAAGAAAACGTGTGCAATTATTAGAAAAAAAGGCGCGTATGCTTGATTCAATGTATGTAAATGAGGTTGTTATTCCGTCTGGATCTGGAGGGGCAGCGCCTTTATGTGCCACTTCTTTTCCTTGTACTTGTGTAACAAATATTTCTTGGCAAAAAAACTCGGTAGAGGAGCGAGTGCCGACTTTTGCGTATAAAGCTTTTGAAAAAGCGTGCTCTAGGGCAGTGTATGTACAGTAGTTCCATACTATCACGGCGTAAGATACTTAAAAAAAGCTTTGGAAATACTGATGTAGAGACTTTATATAGTTCTTTACCAGGGGCAGCCTATGAACTGAGTATTGTACTTAATAATTCTGAAACGTTACTTTCTGTATTAAGCCGTTTTGGAGGATGTACTTTACGTATACCGGCACGCTGGCCACCGCATGGGCAAAGTGTACATTGCAGAAACCACGATTTACGAAAAGTGCTTACAGGCAAGCAAATGGAAAAAGTGGTGGCGCATTTTGCCGGAACAGATGTATATATTCCAAAGTGTACCCAATATCTACGCAACACGCGCAATGCTGCCATTATAAAGTATTTTTCCAATGCAGCGCGTAAAGGGACAAGTTCTGGTGTTATTGTACAGCGTCTTGCACAGCGTTTTCAATTGTCAGACAGGCGTATTTGGACTATTTTGAAAGAAAGTGTGGGTATTACCCCCCTAGAGAAAAAAAGGAATACGGTGTCATTTTTTGTGTAAAGTGCAGGTTGACAGTGTATTTTAGATGTTGACAATCATAGTCAGTATTTGTACAGTCTCTGTGCAC
>CAYJFR010000032.1:12629-16062 GCA_964369335.1 uncultured Desulfovibrionaceae bacterium
TACGGTGCAAAGGTCTTATTTGTCGAAAAAAGGAGTTCCTATGCTTGATGCTATAGCTGTAGCTTGTGTGGTACTTGCTGCCTTTTTTGTGCTAAAACGCTTTTTAGGAAGTAAAAAGTCTTCCTGTGGTTGCGGCTCTTCTTCGGGTTGCCAAGCAAATAAAAAGCAAAATTGCCAAGGTGGCGAACCTAAAAAAGAAGATCAAAGTTGCGCTTGTTCGCAGAGTGAATAAATATTCTACCATGCTCATGTGGCATGGCATGAGTATGGTAAAAGGCGATGTCCTAGGGCATCGCCTTTTTTTATAAGCTATATTCTTTTATTCGCCGTTGTTGGTGAGTGTAAAGCCTTTGGAAGGCCCGGTGGAGGCGGACGTTCCTGCCATTTTGGAAAGATAGGTATCTTTTAAGGTGCTGATATGTTCGCCGGTGTTTTCAAAATAGCTCAAATGCACTTGCTCATCGGCAATGATGCTTTCAAACAGTTTAGCGCTTAAAATATCAAGGTTTTCTTTACACAAGCTCACGAAACCATTGTATGTTTCAATGGCAGTTTCTTCTTCTTCCACATTAAAATTATACAACTCTTCAATGGCTTGGCCCTTGATAATTTTTCCCGCGGGGGTGGCGGTGGGCTCTCCGCCAAGCTCTTTGATTCTTTCTGCAAAAGCTTCTGCATGGCGCATTTCATCAATGGCAATGAGCTTCATATTGGCGGCAAGCTCGCCATAGTCCTTATCATCTAAGTTGTAATGCTGATTCATATATTGATGAATAGCTTGCAGCTCCATGGCACGAGCTTTGTTAAGGGCTTCAATGACATTCTTCTTACGACTGGCGCGATCACTCATGGAAATCTCCTTACATTGTATGGTTGGTATAAAGAAAATTTTACTAAAGTCTTTGTCACATCCAACAATACTTTGCGCGTGTTGTGGCGCAAAAGTCAAGAGTTTTAAAGCGAGTTTTTGGCGCAATAGAAAATGCATTCATAGCTATAGAATAACATGAAGCTGTTGACGAAGCACTAGAGTGCTACTATATTGGCGGGAGCTTTAAAAATTTATATGGGAAAGGAAAATAACGTGGAATCGTATCAATTAAAGAAGTATCTTGTCATAACTTTGCGCTTGTATGCCTTATGGGTATTGATTTTCCAAATATACACAGCAGCGCTGTATAATATCATAATAAATATTACATACATATTTGGAGGATTAGGGCTTTACGCCATCTGTGTAATTTTACTCAATGTATCTAGCGTGTATCTTGCCATATACAGCCTTCGCAATGCCTCTAGCATCAGCGATAATAATCGATTCTTTTACACAGACCCAGATATTATAAAAATCCTCATGCGTGTAAGGTTACTGGCAGGTATGGTTTTTGTTTTAGAAGTTATTGGAAGGGTTTTAGCTTTTCTTAATACTGGTACTCTTGATGCAAGTAATCACGGTTCCTTGCTGCTCATTGTTTTGCCTGTTGCTCTCCCTCTTACTATGCTTGTTCTTGTTATGGCTTCTCTTAGAAAACAAGAATTTTATAAAAGAAATTCTTAATAAGAATGTACTGTTAAGTTCTGCGCTATATTTCTGTGAGGTCTTGTATTGTAAGACCTCACAGAGCTAATCTTATTTACGCGCTTATAAATTTTTTCAGCTCATCATATTCATTGTCTAACTCTTTATCTCGAAGCCACAAATATTCTGCCTTATCATCAACGGAAGGAATGAATATTTCCTTTTTGCTTTTAGTATTTAATGTAATGATATTTCCTGACTTATAGCTTGCCTTATTATAAAAAAACGTAATCAACTCCCCTATGAGTCCTACAAGAAGAAAAAGAAGAATACCAACAAGTTCTGCAACAACATTGCGGCGATAATAGCCACCTTCCCCTTGATTCGACTTACCAAAGTCAAGAATTCTATTGCGTATCTCTGTGGGATTCACTTTTTTCACACTTGTAATATCCTTGGGTGTGAATTCATATTTTCTTCCATGGAGAAAAAGGCGCATTTTCTTTTGTCCTTCCTTGCCATAAATGCAAAAAGCTAAGTCTTTGTATTGGTTCAAATAATTTTTATTTTCCACATTAAAGAAATTCTTTTTGCTACGACACATCATAAAAAATAGCATAAGGCCTACTATGGGCGCCGCTACAGTATACATGGCAAAGGCTTTTTCTGTAGATGAGGCTTGCGTAAAGTCAAAGAATAACGTGCCGTATGCCAAGTCGTATATGACGAAAAAAACTATAGGAAAGACAAAAAGTACGAACTTGACCACATTGATAAAGTTATACAGCACCAATCTCACAAGAGGCGCTCCTAAAAGGTAGTATGAAATAAGCTGCTGCACAGCTTGGTCATGTATTTGAAAATGATTTACCCCGTGAAAATAATGCCCTGCGGAAAAGGCTGTGACATACCAATCATAATTTGAGGTATCACTTATGCTGTAAGAGAGAAGGCTTAAAGCCAAAAAAGCTATGGGAATGATGAAAAATACAATTTTTCCAAGGAAGCGTATCATGGGTTGGCCTCAATGCAAGGTTAATGGGTTAATAAAGCGCAATATATTTGCCAGAAAGCCTTTTCAGTAGCAAGTATTCATGTTTCCGTCAAGAATGCCTTTACATAACATACTGTTGAAATTTGCTTATGAGGCATAACCAGATTGCGCCAAAAAGCGCGAAAGTAGGGTATTCACGCTAGCTATCCCAAAGCTTTTTTGCTAATCTGCCTTTTTCATTTCCCATTATAAAGGATGTGTTCCTATGTTAGCAATACTTGATTATGAGGCAGGAAATCAAACCTCGGTGCAGCGCGCTTTGGCGCATATAGGTATTGAATCTGTCATTACAAGTGATATGGCAGTGCTACAACAGGCTGAAGGTATTATTTTCCCCGGTGTGGGGGCTGCTGGTCAGGCCATGCAACACCTAGAAGAAAGCGGCATGGATGCAGTGCTTAAATCCTGCATTGAACAAGAAAAGCCTCTTTTGGGTATTTGTCTTGGTTGTCAAATTTTGCTCGAACATAGTGAAGAAAATAATCGTGACACCTTGGGTATTGTTTCGGGTAAATGTCTGCGTTTTCCACAAGGGCTTGTGGAAGAAGACGGCACACCGGTACGTATTCCGCACATGGGTTGGAATGGCTTGCAGATACAGCAAGAAAGCCGCTTGCTTAAAGATGTGCCTGCCGATGCTGAATTTTATTTTGTGCACAGCTATTATGTAGAGCCTAAGCCAGAGCTGATTATTGCCACCACCTATTATGGTATGGAATTTTGCAGTATTTATGGACGTGATGGTCTTTGGGCATTGCAATTCCATGTGGAAAAAAGCGGCGTACCCGGCTTACAAATTTTACAGAACTTTTATGCCTATTGCGTAGAGAAAGGGGGCAACAATGTTAAGTAAACGTGTG
>CAYJFR010000033.1:0-5966 GCA_964369335.1 uncultured Desulfovibrionaceae bacterium
TTCAGCCCTGTGCTTGAGCTTGCTTTTTCCTATACAACACGCTTTAGGCTTATGGAATTTATGAGCCTTGAGCATCCCCTTATGCAAGAAATGATGGTCACCATGCCGGGTACATATCATCACTCGCTTATTGTGGCTAATATGGTAGAGGCTGGAGCTAAAGCTATCGGCGCCAATAGTTTACTTTGTAAAGTAGGCGCTTTATATCATGATGTGGGTAAGCTCAGCCATCCTGATTATTTTATTGAAAATCAATTTGGTGGGCGTAATAAACACGATAAGCTTTCGCCTTCCATGAGTGCGTTGATTTTAACGTCACACGTAAAGAAAGGCGCTGATTTTGCGGATAAATTTAAGCTTGGTTCTGAAATAACAGATATTATTATCCAGCATCACGGAACCAGAGTTATCAGCTTTTTCTATCATAAAGCCAAATCCATGGGAGAAAACGTGCGTGAGTCTGATTTTTCCTATCCTGGACCGCGCCCACAAACTAAGGAAGCGGCTATTTTAATGCTTGCGGACTCTGTGGAAGCTTCCAGCCGTACACTAAGTGACCCCACTCCAGCGCGCCTCAAAACGCATATTGACACCATTGTAAAAGGTATTTTTTCTGAAGGGCAGTTGGACGAATCCGCGCTTACTTTCAAAGATTTGCATAAAATCAGTGAGCAGTTCTTGCATATTTTAACAGGGCTTTTCCATCAGCGTATTGCATATCCTTCGGGTAATGCCCCAACCGCTGCCAATCTGGACAAAGATGTGCAAGAAGAAGTGAAGGCCATAGTGCAAAGCTTAGAGCCACAAACCGCTTTAGAAGCTGCTCCAGATGTTTTAGATGTACCAGAGTCACAATTAGAGTTAGCAAAGGATACCTTGCCTAGTAAAAGTTCTTAGTAAGTAGTAGGGAATGTCTATGGAAATATCTGTATATAACGAATGCACATGGCATTGTCCCTTACCCAAGAGCGAACTTATAGGCATGCTTACTGCCATGTACGCGCCTTATGTCCATGCAGAAGGAGACGCACCGTCTTTATTGGTGCATGTGGTGCATGACGCGCATATAAGCATGCTGAATAGTAAGCATATGGCATGTGCTGGACCCACCAATATTCTTTCTTTTCCGGGAGAGCAAGGCGGTGTGCAGCTACACAGAGGGCAAACACCTGTGCAACCGCATATTTTAGTGCTTTCGGTGGATACTTTTCGTAGAGAATGCCTTTTATACGGGCAAGAACCTCTTGAGCATCTTATCCGCTTATTGGCGCACGGGCTTGGGCATGTCTTGGGCTATGACCATAGCGAAGAAATGTTTGCTTTGTGTGAGTGCATGGAAGCAGCAGGGCAGGATTTTGCCACACAGCACGGTATTACTCTTGTATAATAGGCTGTAAAATTTCATTTTGTAAGGCTTGACATTGTAAGGCAAAATGTTTTTCTCCTGAGAGAGCGCCCTTATTTTGCCATTGTGGCGGTAAATGTACCCCTTTCACTATACACAATGCTTGTAAAGCCTGAACACTGATGGACTTTTGGCATATATGGTCCACAGCGCGCCAATAGGGCAGAGAAATGCCTAAAGCCTCTATCTTTCGTACTATACGCACTTTTTCTTTTACACATAATTGTGAAAACTGACAGGCTTTGACAAAGGTCTGTGCCATGGCATAGCCAGCCTTAGTAAGAGTGAGAGGTAAGCATAGCCTGTGCCCAAGACGGTATATGGCGTGCTCTTGTAAACTCTGATCAAGGTCATTGCCCATGCAATAGCCCAAAAACATCCAGCGTATTAAAGACAGCGTGTGAGGGTCTTCTTCTGTGTCTGTCTGCCATGGAAAAGTGTCTGTTAATTGTTCAAAAAGTTTTTGCTTGGCTAGGGGAAGCTGGGCATATTCTGTAAACCACGGCAAGAGCGCCTGTGTTTGGGCTAAGACTTGAAAAAAGCGTGAAGGTTTTTCTGCGTGTAAAGCTTTGATGCATTCTCTTCCCACTCTTTCCCCTGGAAGCTGTGTATGCTTTGCCTCTTGCACCACGGCGCGCCCTTGCGCGATGCTGTCTTTGTGTACGCTAAAGTGAGGATATAAGGCGGCGAAGCGTGCCAAACGATATATACGCGTAGGGTCGGTAAAAAAAGCCTTGTTAGAAGCTGGACGCAGCAGAGTATTTTTTATATCAAAAATGGCGAGAGGATGCGCATACAGTATACCGTGTTCATCCAGCGCTAAGGCATTGATGGTAAGGTCTCTTTGTGTGAGGTCTTGTGTTATGTCATTGTGGTAGAGGGGCATATATTCGTATTTGCCCACCATCCAAACCTGCACCGTTTTTCCTACTTTTTGTGCTGTGGGAAAAGCCTGCATAAAATCTTCTGGACTACCGCTAAAAGCCATGTCGGCATCTTTGGGGTTTTGCCCCATAAGGAGATCACGCACAGCGCCACCAACTATATAACATTGCATGGAGGAAGCATTGCATATTATTGTAGAAAAAAAAAGTCTTTTATTACAAGAAGGCAGTAATATTGTCAGTACGGATACTTCCTCAGAGCTACATTCAAAGCCTGTGTTAGAACAATGGCACAGTGAAAGCTTACCTGCGCCTGTGACCCTTGTGGGCGCTACAGGCTCTGTGCTTGATGATGCGTGGAAATTGCTAGAGCAAGACGCGTTGCCTGTGTGGGCTTCTGTTATAGCTATGAGCCAAAACGCCGGCAGAGGGCAGACGCGCCGCTCATGGTTTTCACCGGCAGGCAATTTATATGCGGCTATACGCTTGCCTGCTGAGGGGGCTTTTTTAACCACCGCCGCCGCGCCGGCCCTATCCACACTGCTTTTGCTTGCTTTGCAAAGCCTTGACTGTCCTTTGCAGTTGAAATGGCCCAATGACCTTGTGTCTGGTGCAGGTAGGTATAAAGTGGGGGGGATTCTTTTGGAAGAACGAAAGGGCGTTTTGATGGCAGGTATCGGAATCAACGTGTGTCACGCACCGTCGGAAAAATTTTTACGAGAAAATTACGCTTTTCCTGCGGGAATATTGCCTCAAACATCGACCTTTCATAGCAATCTTGACAATATAACTATAATAAATAAAAGTACATTTGCACCAGAAAATAGTGTAGCACAGCGTTTATGGTTACAGCTTGTAAGCCATCTATATTTCTGGTATAAGAAAAAATTGCTCATAGATGCGGCATGGAAAGACTTTGCTGAAAGCTTTTTGCTGTGGAAAGGGCAAGCTGTGGAACTCAATGATGGCCATGAAAATATACGCGGTATTTTGCAAGGAATGGGAAATTCTGGCGAGATACTGATTATAGATCGTGGTCAGGTACAACAATGCACCAGTGGAAGTCTTCGCCTTTGTTGAACATAAAATAGATACAAGGCACAATGTAATACTGAAGGATTACACAAAATGAACACTCAAGAAATGAGAAGCTTTGAAGAAGTACAAGAGCTTTTGCGTGGCAAGCCCATCTTAGTTGCTAACCGTGGTATTCCGGGACGTCGTATATGTCGCTCTATTCGCGAACGTTTCGATGCCGTAGCTGTTATGACGGCAACAGATGTAGATAAAACGGCGCCGGCAGCCTCTTCTGCACAAGAATTATTACTGCTTGGTCAAGATCCACGCGGTTATTTGGATATTGACCGTATTATTGCTTTAGCCAAACAACGCGGTATTGTGGGCATTCACCCAGGTTGGGGTTTTGCCTCTGAAGATTCTCAATTTCCGAAAAAATGCCAAGAAGCGGGCATCACCTTCATAGGCGCCACATCTGAGGCCATGAACACCCTTGGTAACAAGGTACAGGCACGCGAAATTGCTCAAAGAATCGGCGTTCCTGTGGTTCCTGGATCTGAAGGTGCTGTAGATATTCCTACAGCACGTAAGCTTATTAAAGAAATGGGCTTGCCCATTATGCTTAAAGCTGAAGGCGGCGGTGGCGGTCGTGGTATTTTTGCCATTTTTAATGAAGCTGAATTGGAAGACGCTTTCTTCAAAGCTTCTGCCATGGCGCAAGCTTCCTTTGGTAACCCACGCCTTTTTGTGGAAAAATACCTCGACAAAGTACGCCACATTGAAATTCAGGTTATTTCTGACAAACATGGCAATGTGTTTGCTTTTGACGAGCGCGATTGTACTGTACAGCGTAATCACCAAAAACTCATTGAAATCACTCCTTCTCCTTGGGCTGGCTTAACTCCAGAAATTCGCGAAACCTTAAAAGAATATTCTTGCCGTCTTGTGAAGGCTGCAAACTTCCATTCTTTGGCCACAGTAGAATTCCTCGTAGAGCCTGACGGTACAGCCTATCTTATTGAGGTAAACACACGTTTACAAGTAGAGCACGGTATTACTGAAAGCCGTTACGGTGTTGACCTTGTAGAAGAGCAAATTGCCATCGCTTTTGGTTCTAAATTGCGCTTCAGTGCAGAAGACACCGTGCCTATGCACTTTGCTATGCAAGTGCGTATTAACTGCGAAGATCCGCAAATGCAGTTTTCTCCCAACTCTGGCCTTGTGACACGTTATGTATCTCCCGGCGGCCCTGGTGTACGTCTTGATACTAATATGTCAGCTGGTTATGAATTCCCACCCAACTACGACTCTGCCGGTGCCTTACTTATCACCTATGCGCGTGATTGGGATAAAACCCTCAGCATTATGGAAAGGGCAGTAGGGGAATATATCATTGGCGGCATTAAAACCACCATTCCTTTCTACAAGCAAATTTTAAAGCATCCACGTTTCCGTCAAGCCACTTTTGACACCAATTACGTGGCGCAAACTCCTGAATTGATGTGCTATACCGATATGGCACCAGAAGGTGAGCGTTTGGCAAGTCTTGTGGCAGAAATTTCTGCTAAGGGCTATAACCCTCATGTGAAGCTTGGAGAGTATCGCTCTGTTGATACACCACGCATGCCTGAATTTGATCCTGTATTGCCTCCTATTTCAGGAACAGATCGCCGTGCGCCTTCTCCTTATCCTAAGGGTGACAGGCTCGCTTTGCTTGATTATGTGCGTGATACCGACCATGTACACTTTACGGATACTACACCACGTGACTTTACACAGTCCAACAATGGTAACAGATTCCGTTTAGCAGAAGATAAGCTTATTGGCCCTTATCTTGATAATGCTGGTTATTTCTCCATAGAAAACGGCGGCGGTGCGCACTTCCATATGGCTATGCTCACCAATATGACATACCCATTCACCGAAGCCAAAGAATGGAACTCTTTTGCTCCTAAAACCAATAAGCAATTACTTGTGCGTTCTACCAACGTGCTTGGCTATTCTCCACAGCCGCGCAACCTTATGCGCTTAACCAGTGAAATGATTTGTGATCATTATCAAGTTATTCGCTGCTTTGACTTCCTTAACCATGTGGAAAATATGTTGCCATTGGCAGAAGTGGTTATGTCCCGTAAGGACGTGGTGTTACAACCTGCTATTTCCCTTTCTTGGACAAAAGACTTTGATGTCAATCACTACATGGGCGTTACCGAATCCATTTTACGTATGGTAGCCGGTGTGATGGGCGGTTCTTTGGAAGATGCTTCACGTAATATCATTCTTGGTCTGAAAGATATGGCAGGCGTATGCCCACCGCGCTTTATGACTGAGCTTGTTTCTTCCTTGCGCAAGCGTTGGCCTGCATTGGTATTGCATTATCACAGACACTATACCGATGGTCTTTTTGTGCCTGCCTGTGCCGCTGCTGCCAAAGCTGGTACGCATATCATTGACGTGGGTCTCGGTTCCGCTGTGCGTTCTTATGGTCAAGGTGATGTCTTGTCTATGGCGGCGTATTTAGAAGATGAGCTTGGACTCAAAACTCACTTGAACAAAGATGCTATCCGTGACGCTAACTTCGTGTGTAAGCAAATTATGCCTTATTACGACCGTTATTGCGCGCCATACTTCCAAGGCATTGATTATGATGTTGTGGATCA
>CAYJFR010000033.1:5976-8810 GCA_964369335.1 uncultured Desulfovibrionaceae bacterium
GCGGTGCTACTTCTTCTTCACAAGAAGGAGCTGTAAAGCAAGGGTATATTCACCTCTTGCCTTATATGTTGAAGTTCCTTGCAGGTACACGCAAGATAGTACGTTACCATGATGTAACCCCTGGTTCACAAATCACATGGAACACCTCCTTCTTGGCTGTGACTGGTGCGTGGAAGCGCGGCGGTGAAGATGAAGTACGTTATCTTTTGAGTGTTATTGATGAAGTAAATACCCGTGATGAAAAAGATCTTAGCGCTGAAATGCGCGAAGCACGCTTGAGCATTTACCAAGATTGCAACGACGCTTTCCGTAATTTGCTCTTGGGCAAATTTGGTAAGCTTCCTTTGGGCTTCCCTCCAGATTGGGTTTATGAAAGCGCTTTTGGCAATACGTGGAAAACAGCCATTGCCGATCGTGTAGAACATTCTCCGTTGGACACGCTCAAAGACATGAATCTTGCCGCCGAAGAACAAGCCTTTGTGGATATTATGCGCCGCAAACCTACAGACGAAGAGTTTGCTTTGTATCTAAATCACCCTGGTGATGCCATTAAGACCATTAAATTTAAGGAAAAGTGCGGCGACCCCAATAACTTGCCCTTACATGTATGGTTTGAAGGCTTGAGCATTGGTCAAGATTTGTATTTCGAAGACAGCAAGGGTAAACCTCACCATCTTGTGATTTTATCTGTTTCTGAACCTGATCCTGCCGGCATTGCTGTGTGTCGTTATGTGCTTGACTCAGAAATTATGGTTACAGATGTGCAAGTAAAAGAACCCACTTGCGCCGCTGGTAAGGGTGTGCCTAAGGCAGATCCTAATAATCCGCATCATGTGGCTGCACCTAGCAACGGTGACCTTTGGGTGACCTATGTGCATCCTGGCGACATGGTGAAAAAGGGTGAAGAACTCTTTAATGTTTCCATTATGAAGCAAGAAAAAGCTGTGCTCGCTCCTATGGACGGTATGGTTGTTCGTGTGCTGAAAAATGCAGATTACAAAGAGAATAAACAAATGATTTCTGTGGTGGAAGGCGAGCTTATTGTAGAGCTTGGGCCTGTGCCTAAAGCATGCCCCAATGAGGCATGCGGTCAGCCTATCCCTATGGATAATATAGCTTTTTGCCCATATTGTGGTAAAAATATAGCCTAATTACACAAAAGCCCTTCGAAGAAATTTTCTTAGAAGGGCTTTTTTTGCGCCTTATGTAAAGTTAAAACCCTTTTTCAAAGCGTTCATTGCGGCAAAATATACGTTTTGAAAGAGAAATAAGAGCATAATAGAGGGAAAGCTTATTTTGTAAGCTTTTTTTCCATGTAAATTCACGAACTATTTTGTATATTATCTTTATAATCAATGTATTATAAGATTTTTTTGTGTAAACGAAACAGATAATTGACTAGACAGTGTATATAAAGTTTGATAGGAGTTAGAGGCTTTGGTGAAAAAGGTTTTCTTTTGATATGGATTCAATGCTAATTCCTAGGCAAAAAACTTTTTTGCGTTACTTTTACAGCAAACCGAACAGTAATTTACACTACTGTACTATACTTTTTTAGCCGCAAGAGTTTATAACATTACTATCACCTTTATGGAGGACGGAATGAATAAGAAGCAGCCTGAAACAAAGTCTGCAAAAGCTACAAGCGAAAAGCTCACGCAAAAACTTATTCTCACGGGTGCAGATATTGTTGCCATGGGAGAAAGTGCTGAGTTGCTTGTGGGAGGTAAAAACTACAACACTGCGCTTATTTCAGAAATTGTAGGCATTCAAGCCCCTCACTTTCGCGCTATATCCTCCGATGCTTTCCATAAAGTTTTAGACGAAACAAGCGTTATCGGCTCTGTTATTCGCGCTGTTGTTGATAAAGAGTATAAGCGTATAGATTGGATGGATTCTGAAATAAATAAGGATCCTGAATTTTTACAAAAGTTTGTACGTAGCCTTGGACGTATGGCTCGCGAAGCCAGCGCCTCTTTGTCTGATGTACGTATTCCTTTGCGCACATTTATCAATAACGTTGTGGACGGCTTTGCCACTTCTCCAGAAGGCATTGACCAATTACGCTTGCGTTCTGTGCTTGTGCAAACAGCTATTTTATCAGTAGAAATGCCTGCTGAAGTCACAAAGGCTGTGCAAGAAGCTTATCGCGCCATTTGTGCAGAAAATGAAGGTGAAATTGTGCCTGTAGCCGTACGTTCTTCGGCCGCTGGTGAAGATTCACGTAAAAAAGCTTTTGCAGGATTGCAAGACACCTATTTGAATATGGTGGGTGAAGACAAAGTTGCTATGGCATACCATTGGGACTGTGCTTCTGCTTATAACTTGCGTTCCATGACCTATCGTCGTGAAGCTATTTTAGACGCCTTAGCTAAAGCTGAAGAAGTGGGCGATCAAAGTATTGCTGAAACTGCCAAGCAAGAATGGGCCATTGAAAATACGTCCCTTTCTGTATGTATGATGCAAATGATCAACCCTGTTATTTCAGGAACGGCTTTTTCTGCTGATACTGCCACAGGTTGTCGCGGCACTGCACGCAAAGACCTTGTGAGCATTGATGCCAGCTATGGTCTTGGTGAAGCTGTTGTGGGTGGTAAGGTAACACCAGACAAACTTTATGTATTCCAAAAGGATAATGGCTCTGAAGTGGTCATTCGCCAGATGGGTCATAAGGGGATGAAAATCATTTATGACGAAAAAGGCGGCACTAAAGAAGTGGAAGTGCCAGAGCTTGAAGCTTTGCGCTGGGCCCTTTCTTTGTCACAAGCAGAACGTGTTGCCAAAGGCGTTCGCGCTGTAAGCGCCGCTTATGATGGCATGATTATGGATACAGA
>CAYJFR010000033.1:8820-15993 GCA_964369335.1 uncultured Desulfovibrionaceae bacterium
TTATGGTTTGTGCAAGCTCGTCCTGAAACGCGCTGGAATGATGAATTAGAATTGCATCCACATACCATCTTCATGCGTCGTAAAGAAGTGGACCCTAAAAGCGCCGCCATGGCAGAAGTGCTTGTGGAAGGCAATGGCGCTTCTCGTGGAGCAGGGCAGGGAACAGTTAAATACTTGCGTTCTGCCTTAGAGCTCAATAAAATTTCCAAGGGTGATATTCTTGCCGCTGAACGTACTGACCCTGATATGGTTCCCGGTATGCGTGTGGCTTCTGCTATTATGGCAGACGTGGGTGGTGACACAAGTCACGCCGCTATCACCTCGCGTGAATTGGGTATTGCCGCCGTTATCGGTATTCAAAAGGTAGAAAAATTACGCGCTCTTGACGGCACAGAAGTGACCGTTGACGGCACTACGGGTAAAGTGTATCGCGGTTTACTTCCCTTACGTGAAGTGGGCGGCGAAATGGACATTTCCAAGCTTCCTCCCACCCAAGCTAAAGTAGGTCTTATCTTAGCTGACGTAGGTCAATCGCTCTTCTTGTCTCGTCTTCGCGAATTGCCCAAGTTTGAAGTGGGTCTTTTACGCGCAGAGTTTATGCTAGGTAATATCAGCATTCACCCCGCCGCTTTGGAAGCTTTTGACAATGGTACTTTAGAATCAGTAGTGCAAAAGCAAGCCCGTATTTTAGATGACCGCTTATCAAAGGTGTTGCGTGAGCAGATTTCTGCAGGGCTTATTGTTTCTAATTTGAACTTACGTGAATATGTAGGTGAAATTACAGGCCTTTCTGCTGAAGTGAAGCGTCTTGCCGCAGAAACAACTTCCTCTGCTCCTGAAGATTTATTGCTTATTCACCGTAAAATGCGTGAAATTGAGCATAAAATTGATGAATACTGGGAATCTGCCACACGCCGTATTGATATTATCAAAACCAGCGACGACTTACATGAGCATGTGCGTGTTATCATGGGCTTTGATGATGAGTTGGCTATGCTTTCTCCCAAAGACCCCGAAGATATTAAGCGTCGCGCTGAAATTGAAGCTACCATTGACGCGCATGTGAAAAATGTTCATGCACTTCCCGGCGTTTTGGAAGTTATGGAAAATATTTCACGTCTACGCGAAGAAGTGGGCTTACGTACTGGTTTGAAAAAAGAAATGGATGAAGTCCATAATCTTATTGAAAAAATCCGTACCATCATTAAAGAGCGCGGCTTCCGTACAGGTAAAGAGCATTATGTGCAAACCTTGGCTCAAGGTTTGGCTCTTTTTGCCATGGCGTTTTATGGCAAAACCATCATTTACCGTACCACCGACTTTAAGAGTAACGAATATTGCAATCTTCTTGGTGGGCATCTTTTTGAAAATACTGAAGACAACCCCATGCTTGGCTATCGCGGTGTTTCGCGTAATATCCATGATTGGGAAATTGAAGCCTTTAAGCTTGCCCGTGGCGTCTACGGTGGCAGCAACTTACAAATGATGTTGCCCTTTGTGCGCACCTTGGAAGAAGCTCGTTCCATGCGTCGTTACCTTGACCAAGTGCACAAATTACGTCCTGGTCAAGACGGCTTGAAGATCATTCTTATGTCCGAAATTCCTTCCAATGCCATTTTAGCCAAGCAATTTATCGAAGAGTTTGACGGCTTCTCCATCGGTTCCAACGATATGACACAAATGGTACTTGCCACAGACCGTGACAATGCCAGCTTGAGCCATATTTATGACGAAGAAGATCCCGCTGTGGTTTGGGCAGTGCTTGTGACTATCTTTACTGGTCAAAAGTATTGCAAAAAAGTGGGCTTCTGCGGTCAAGGTGTTTCTAATAGCTTGATTTTACGCGGTATTGTTGCCATTGCTGGTATTGCTTCCGCTTCTGTTGTTCCCGATACCTATTACCAAACTGTACAAGATATTGCCGCCATCGAAGCAGAAAACATCAGCACAGCACAGCTTGGCCAATGGCTTTGCACACAGCACCATGCGCGTTTGGGTAAGCTTATGGAAGAGCAAGGCTACGGTCATATTTTAAAGAAATATAATCAGCCTGAAGATATTAAGGAATGGTATGAAGGTGAGTTGCAACGCCGTCATGAGCAATTACGCGAGCATTTAGACACACCTAAAGAAACATTCTACCGTACTGAACTTGCTACTTTCCGTTCTACATTCCATAAGCCTGTTATCTACGCCACTTGGGATTGGAACACCACAGTACGTGATGCCTTATTGCAAGCGGGCTTTGCAGACTTTGAAGAGCATCAAAAAGCTTTAGAAATCTATCGCCAACAAGCATGGTAGAGTAGAGCGCTTAAAAAAATAAAATCGGAGGTGTGAAAGCATCTCCGATTTTTCATTTCAAGGCTTTAAAATTTTTCTTATGATGTAAAAGTCATGACAAAAAAGTTAAAGCCTCTTTTTGGGCGCAAAAAAATACGCCGTAAAAATTACAGCGTATTTTAAAAAGTAGAGAGAGCGTAAAAAGCCCTCTCTAAAAATCAGTATAATTATAAGGTAGCGTTCATGGTGTTATGAATAAGGATAGTCATATTATTGTTATCCGTGTATTCAGTGTAGGCACCAACCGTTCCAGTTTGATTCCAAACACCGTTGGTGTCCACTAAATCACCATTATTGTCGACGTCTATATTCAAGCTTGCAAGAACGTCATCTACAGAGTTGCCATTAACAGTTCCGCCACTGACGATGATTTCAACGTCAGTTACTTTGTTGAGACTATTGGCATCAGTATATCCAGCAATAAGTACATCAAGGTCCGCACCGCCGTCAACGCTTAAAACATCTTCAAGGGTGATATTTTCAAGTGTGGTGTCAAGCTTGATAAGGTCATTACCAGCACCGCCGTAGAATTCGTCGCCTGTGACATTGCCTACCTTAGTATCACTGTAAAGGAAATCGTTGCCAAAACCGCCGAAGAGATCATCATCGCCTTCGCCGCCGTTGAGGAAGTCGTCGCCGTTGCCTAGCTCTATGAATTCGAAGCGACCATCTCCGTAAAGGGTGTCATTGCCTTCCTCACCAAAAAGGAGATCGTTTCCGCCATTGCCTTCTATGGTGTCATTTCCCTTTCCACCAAGAATGGTATCATTGCCAGCATTAGCGTTGTTAAAGTCATTCATCTTTTCACCGTAAATGGTGTCATTGTCATCGCCGCCGTTAATATAATCATCACCGTCATAGCCTGAAATACGATCATTTCCTGCATACCCGTAAATAGCATCGGCTCCTGCAGTGCCAGCGAGATTCATATTATCTGTATCATCTCCTCTAAGCGTAGCTGTTGGCGCAGGCTCTGGTGGTGTTGGCGCTGGTGTTGGCGGAATTATAGGCGGTGTTATAGGCGGAACTGGTGGAATCCCACCATCACCTGGAGCTACGGAGCTAGGAGTATTATCAATTGCTTCCAGCCCAAAAGTTTGGAAAGGAATTTCTACGCCTTCGCTGGCAAATCCGTTAATATCAGCATTGCCTAAAGAATCTACACCGTTATCACCTGCTCCAAAACTTGCAAAACCTACAGTTGTGCCAGAACCTTGTGGAGCGGCAGCGGCAGGACCAGCGGCGGGCATAAGGTCTTCACCTAAAGCAGCAAAGAAAGCTTCGCCAGGAACAATAGCATCTTGGATTTCAAATTCTGGCATATTTTCTGAGGTATATGCCACATAGAAATTTTCTAAAATAATACGTGATTCAGTGTCAGCATTGCCTTTATTGAAGACAAAAACAAGGTTGTCATTATCACGCTCAAGCTCGGCTTGTGCAGAGTCAAACTCTAAAACCAGTCTATCATCAGCTTGAGGCACAAGAGTAACAATTTGTTTCGCTTCTGGCATTTGTAATTTTAAATCAGCCATGAGAATCCTCCGATAGTAAAAAAACAAAATAAAGCTTGCCCCACGCGAAATGTTTACTGCACATTTTCGCCACCGAATACGGTCGGTGATGGTAGAGGGAATATCCCTTTTACAATCTTTACTTAAAAGGTTTTTTATGCATATTTATGCCAAAACAGTATGCTCTGACAATATGCGGACAGAATACTCGCTCTTTTGTATAAAAGCAACTTCTTTTTTTTCTTTTTATTGTTTGTAACGCGTTGATTTAGCGAAGTAAAAAATATTTTTCACTTAACACTGCTAAAATAAATAGTGTTGCTTCTGTTTTGTGTGTAACATATTGTATATATAGATTTTTTCTAGAGTTTTTCTATGATGTTTATAAACAGGCAGAAAAGTGTTTTTTTGTGTTAAATTTGTATAAAAAAAGCCACTCATCCGCTGAGTTTATACTAGGGATAAGTGGCTTAAAAAGTTTTTTTTGAAGCTGTTATTTGCGGTTACGACGACGAGCCACAACACCTAAACCAGCAAGACCAAGACCCATGAGAAGCATGGTGGCAGGTTCTGGAGTAGTAGCTTTAGCACCAAGATCTACTGTAGCGCCGAAATTGAAAGGGCTTTGTCCTATTATATCATTATTCAAAACAAGTTGCGTTATAGGGTTATCGAAGCTACTATCTTCACCAAATAAAGCACTTGTGATGTCCACACCGCCAATCCAGTACTCATAGTCACCAACTTTATAGGACGTTGTAGGTTGACCTTGGAAGCCTGCACCCACGATAGAAATAGTTTCTTGACCATTTTCATAAGAAGAGGAGAATACAAAGTCGTAGGTTAGACTTCCAAAATCAACAGAGTCTTCATCTGAAGCTAGTGTAAAAGTGAAGCTCAATGTGAATAAATCAAAAGCATAACCGACGCCTAGCCCTTCGCCAAGGGGGGACTCTCCGCTTGAGAGGCTTCCAATGCTATCTATGCCGATAGAAAGCTGTTCTCCAGTAAGAGTTCCTGAGCCAGTACTTGATGATGCTGTTGTAAACTCACTGCCGTAAAGCATTGAGTTCCAGCTAACAGTACTTTCGCCGCCTGTTACGCCTGTCGCAGGCAGACCTGTTGTAGGGTCTGTAGCAATAGTAAGCTCAATACTGTCGACTGTCAAATTCCAATCGCTGATAGGAGCTGCTTCAGCTTGCCCAACTAAACCCATCAATGTAAGTGCGCATACACATGCGCCAACTATCTTTTTCATATTTCCTCCCAGAAATAAAAAAATTATTTATTATTTTTAATTATTTTTAACTCTTTTAGCAAAAATCATACCAGTATATAACAATGTAGAATAATAAATATTCCTATTTGCTACTTGTCTATTTGTGTAAAGTTTTCCGACAAAAGTGTCGGATTTCTTTACACCTTGCAAAGTAATAAACGGTGTTCAGTATACATTTTATACTGTTGAATGTAAATGGTTTACTTGTGCTCTACAGCAAAAAAATCTGTTAACAGGCGCGCACATTCTGCGCTACGCACTCCCCCCATATGCCATACTTTATGATTCAAAAAAGAAAGCTCCAAGCCTTCACAGCAGGAGCTTATAGCGCCAGATTTGCGCTCTGTAGCGCCGTACACAAGCCCTTGTATGCGGCTGTGCACAAGAGCGCCAGTACACATAAGACAGGGCTCTAATGTGACCACAAGCACTGTGTCATTGAGACGATAATTGCGTAGTTTTTGCCCTCCAAGGCGTAAGGCGCGCATTTCTGCATGGGCTGTGGGGTCATGGTCTGCAATGGGGCTATTATGTGTTTTGGCAAGGATTTCTCCGTGCATATGCACCAGCACAGCACCCACAGGCACTTCTTTTTTTTGGGCGGCTTTTTGCGCTTCTTCCAAAGCTAAACCCATAAGGCTGTGCCATGTATGTCCGCGTGGGGCAGGGGGGATGGGGCCTGCTAGCGCCATAGCTGTAATGGCGCTGGCAGATGTTTGTGAGAGAGGCATTATACAATAACAACTCTTTTTATGATTTTAACCACTTCTTCCGGTGTGTCGCAAACGATAATACGTTCGTCAATTTCTTCAGCAGAAATATAGCCATTTTCCACCATGGAGGTTTTCAGCCAATCCAAAAGACCTCCCCAATAATAGGAGTCATAAAGAATGATGGGGAAAGGCTTAATACGTTCTGTTTGGGCAAGGACAAAGGCTTCTGATAATTCGTCAATGGTTCCCATGCCACCGGGCATAACCACATAACTCATGGCGTATTTCACAAACATAAGCTTACGGGTGAAGAAATAGCGAAATTCGCATTTTGTTTGCACATAAGGGTTAAAGCCTTGCTCGTGGGGCAATTCAATGCCCAAACCGATGGAAGGGCCGCCGGCAGCCGAAGCGCCTTTATTGGCAGCTTCCATAATACCAGGGCCGCCGCCACTGATAACACCATAGCCACTTTCCACAAGGAGGCGGGCTATTTTTTCGGCGGCAAGGTAATGCGGATGGTCAGGCTTTGTGCGTGCAGAGCCAAAAATGGAAATACAATATTTGTCAATGGCGTTTAATTTATCAAAGGCTGTGGCAATTTCTGCTAAAATTCGAATGACGCGCCACGATTCTGTACTACTGGTAAGCTCATCAATGCGTGTTTGATGTTGCGGCATGAGATATCCTTTGAAAGGGTAAAAAAGTTAAAAAAAAGTGTATCCTTGGGAAAGAATAAAGTGTTCTAATAAACTGCGCAAGACGAAAAACATATATTTAGGAGAAATTTTTGTGAAAAAAGCAGAATACAAAAAAATTATAGTGCTTGCGCTTTAAAACTGTACACGGCATACTTACGGAAACAGCGTGTTTACGTATACGTATTTGACTCCAGAACACAGCATCTTAGGGGGCTTTATGAAAATACAATTCTTAGGCGCAGCACAAACGGTAACAGGATCTTGTTATATGATAGAGGCTTGCGGCGCGCGTTTTACAGTGGATTGCGGCATGCATCAAGGTAATAAAGCCATAGAAGAGCGCAATAGAGAAACTGCCATGTATCGCGCTGGACATATTGACTTTATCCTTATGACCCATGCGCATATTGACCATTCGGGCTTGTTGCCGCGTATGGTGAAAGAAGGCTTTAAAAAGCCTGTCTATTGTACGGCGCCCACCAAGGACTTACTGGAAATTATGCTTTTAGACAGCGCGCACATTCAAGAGATGGAAGCCAAACAGCGCGCAGAAAAGTATAAAAGACGCGGCAAGGGAAAAGCACCAGAGGCTTTGTATAGTTCTGCTCATGTGGCAAAGACTG
>CAYJFR010000034.1:0-5527 GCA_964369335.1 uncultured Desulfovibrionaceae bacterium
TGGATTGCTTCGTCGCTACGCTCCTCGCAATGACCTTGATGAGCACATGAAGTCATTGCGAGCGAAGCGAAGCAATCCATGTCTTTAGTTCTTTATTAAATCGTGTATATGTTTTAATATTGCAAATTTGATGACAGTATCTATCAATTATTTTCTGTAAAATTCCTGATTTTGCACATTTTTTGCAAAGGTCACGCTATGGATATATTCAATTTACCGGCAGATTCCATGTTAAGTTTTATACTCACCATTATGCGTGTGAGTATAGTCATGTTTATGATGCCCATATTTTCCTCTGAAAGAGCGCCTGCGCAAGTAAAAGCTGCCGCCACCATTGTTATTACTTTGGGCATTTGGCCACACCTTGCTTTGCCAGCCATAGCCATGCCAGCGCACCCCTTGGACTTTGTTATACTTTTTGTTAATGAGCTTGTTTTAGGCTTACTTTTGAGCATGTGCATAAACTTTGTTTTTATGGGAATTCAGGCTGGAGGAGAGCTTTTCGGCTTTCAAATGGGCTTTACCATGATCAACTTTGCCGACCCACTCACAGGCAATCAAACAGGTATTACAGCCTTTTTCTTGTGGATGGTAGCCACATTAACCTTTTTGGCATTGGACGGGCATTTATATATGTTTCGTGCCTTTGCCATGACGTTTAAAGTCATACCTGCAGGCGGGCTTGTGCTTAGTGAAATGCTTTTAACGGAAGTTATTTATCTTTCTTCAGAGCTTTTTGTGCTAGCCATAAAAATTGCTTCGCCCGTCATGGTGTCCCTTTTTCTTGTGGAATTATCCTTGGCATTGGTAAGCCGTGCTTCGCCGCAAATCAATATTATGGACATAGGTTTTCCTGTTAAAATCGGCTCTGGTTTCTTCTTTCTTGGTATGCTGTTAATTGTTATGGCAGAGTATATGGCGGCATATATTCCGCAAATGGACGCCATGCTTGCCCACATATTAGAAACAGCCAGCCCTTTTAATAAGTAGAGGCGTTTATGTTTGGAAAACAATCAGATCCTAGTAAAACCGAAGAAGCCACCCCCAAGCAGATAAATAAAAGCCGTGAAAAGGGGAATGTGCCAAAATCGCAAGAAGCAAGCAAGCTTATGAGCCTTGTGGGGGGTATGATCGGCTTATTTTTCTGGATTGAGACTATGGGCTTAGAAATTATGTCATTGTACAGATATTTTCTTACGCGTTTTTTTGAATTTGAGCCTACGCCAGAAATTGTTTATAGTCTTATGATTTGGATTGCTTTTTATTTAGCCAAAATAATGCTTCCTTTACTCTTATTTTTAGGCTTTGTGGCATGGATAACGCTGCGCTTGCAAGTGGGATCATTGTGGACACTTAAAGTTTTTGAGCCTAAATGGGAAAAATTTAATATTATTAAATCGTTGAAGAATATGCTATTGTCGCCGCAAACGGTCTTTCGTTTGCTCAAAAGTATTCTTTTATCTATGGTTATTGCTACTATTCCTACTATTATTATTATGCAACAATTTGAAAATTTCTTACCTATGTTCCACGAAGACGCCGCTGGCGTTATGGGTTATATGCTCAACACAGGTTTTGATATGGTGTATTATACGCTTATCCCTATGGGCGCCATTGCCGCCTTTGATATTTGGCAAAGCCGTTTTTCCTATTTTGAAGGGCTTAAAATGACCAAATCTGAAGTCAAAGACGAGCACAAACAAAGTGACGGTGACCCAGAAATCAAAGCCAAGCAAAAGCAAAAAATGATGGAAGTTATGCAAAGGCGTATGATGCAAGACATCCCCAAGGCCGACGTGGTTATTACCAACCCCACACATATCGCTATTGCTATTTATTATAATGCGCAAGACGCGCCCGCGCCCATTGTGGTGGCAAAAGGCGCCGACCATATGGCAGAAAAAATCAAAGAAGTTGCCAAAGAACACCGTGTGCCCATTCGGGAAAATGTACTTTTGGCACGAGCTTTGTATAAGAGTGTAGAAATAGGGGATATGATTCCTGAAGAATTGTATAAGGCTACTGCCTCCATTTTAGCCAGTATTTGGAAGATGAAAGGCAAGATGCCGAAAAGATAGTTAAATTTCTATACAAGCGCAGATCACAATACGCATATATAGAGTAAAAAAAGGATGTCATAAAAATGGCTGCAACTCTACCTCAATTAGATTACGAACGCTTTGCCAAGCACGGAGATTTCTTGCTTGCAGGCGGTGTTGTGCTCATTCTTTTTATGTTGCTCATACCCATGCCCACATTTATGTTGGACTTGATGCTTTCTGTGAGCATATCCATATCCTTGTTGGTGCTTATCACCACCATGTTTATGACTTCACCTCTTGAATTTTCCATATTCCCCTCCTTGCTCTTGGTCACAACTCTTTTGCGCCTAGCGCTCAACGTGTCTTCCACACGTCTTATTTTGCTTAATGGTGAACAAGGCATAGACGCCGCTGGTTCTGTTATCCGCGCCTTTGGTGAATTTGTAGTGGGTGGTAGTTATGTGGTGGGTGGCGTTATCTTTATGATTCTCTTTATTTTGAATAAGACCGTTATTACCGCCGGTACAACACGTATTGCCGAAGTTGCCGCACGCTTTACCTTGGACGCCATGCCAGGTAAGCAAATGGCCATTGAAGCCGACCTTAACGCCGGTCTTATTGACGAAGTAGAAGCTACAGGGCGCCGTCATGCTTTGCGTAAAGAAGCAGATTTTTACGGTGCTATGGACGGTGCGTGTAAATTCGTTTCTGGTGACGTAAACGCTGGTATGCTCATCACCTTGATCAACCTTATTGGGGGTATTATCATTGGTGTTGTGCAAAAAGATATGGCGTGGGATTCTGCGCTGACTACCTATTCTTTGCTCACCATCGGTGACGGTCTTGTGGCCACCATCCCCTCTATCTTGGTTTCCACAGGCACAGGTATTTTAGTATCTCGCGCCGCCGCTGAAGCCAAGATGGGTGAAGAGTTCATGGCACAGCTCACCTTTAATACGCGCGCCCTGAAAATGGTCTCTGCTGTATTGGTTATTTTTGCCATTGTACCTGGTCTTCCTACCATTCCTTTCTTGCTCTTGGCGGCAGTCTGCTATATTACTGCCGTTGTCACAGAAAAAAATACAGACGAAGATATGGACGGAGTGGACACCAAAAAGAAGGGTGGCAAAAGCGCCCAGCCCTCTGGCACGGCCGACACGCCCGAAGAAGTGCAAGCTTTATTGCCTTTGGACGCTTTGGAATTGGAAGTGGGTTATGGTCTTATTCCCCTTGTGGACGAAGAGCAGAGCGGCAACTTGCTTTCCCGTATACGTTCCATCCGTCGGCAATTTGCCTTGGATATGGGCGTTATTATTCCGGCTTTGCATTTGCGTGATAATTTACAACTCAAGCCTGGTCAGTACGCCTTGCTTATTAAGGGTAACCAAGTGGCGTCGGCAGAAATTTTGGTGGACCATTTCCTTGCTATGGACCCTGGCAATGCCACCACGCACATTAAGGGCATAGAAACCCGCGAGCCTGCCTTTAACTTGCCTGCGCTTTGGATTCCTGAATCTCAGCGCGAAGAGGCTATGCTTGCTGGTTATACTGTGGTGGACCCTGCTACGGTTATAGCTACACATTTAACGGAAATTTTCCGTAAGCACTTAAGTGACTTTCTCGACCGCCAAGCTGTTCAAGGCTTGCTGGATACCTTGGGGAAAAATTCGCCCAAGGCTGTGGAAGACTTGGTTCCAAACACCTTACCCTTGGGTGTTGTGCAAAAAGTGTTACAAATATTGGTACGCGAAAATGTCACCATACGCGATATGCTTACCATAGTGGAAACATTGGGAGATTTTGGCGGCGCCATCAAGCAAGCAGATTTGTTGGCGGAATATGTACGCGAGCGTTTGTCACGCTCCATAGTGCGCCCCTATATAGACAGCATGGGTAGTCTTTCAGTATTAACACTAGACCAAACAGCAGAACGTACCGTACAAGAAGGTATACGCCAGACGGACGGAGGAACTTTCCTTTCTCTCAATCCAGCAACGGCGCAAAAATTGGTTCAAAACGTCAATGCCGCTGTGGAGAATGCCGTCATGGCAGAGGGACAACCTGTCCTTTTAGCTTCGCCCATTGTTCGCCCGCATTTGGCACAGCTCATTACACGTTTCTTGCCCGCAGTTCCGGTCATTTCACAAGCTGAAATACCGCCGGATATTCAATTACAATCTGTGGGTATAGTGGGGATTGAATAATGCATATTAAAACATATACAGGCAAGAGTACTCAGACTATCCTAAGCCAAATCAAAGAAGAATTGGGGCCGGAAGCCATTATTCTGAGCAATAGAAGCTTACGCAAAGGCGGAGAACGCTTCTATGAAATAACCGCTGGCGTTGAACGAGGTGGCGCTATGCCCACAGCTCCGTCAGCAGGCGCTTCTAAGTCTGTGGCTAAAGCCGCCTACAGCGCCGCAGACCACACGGCGGCAAGCCAAAGAGTCAAACAACTTGCCTCTGAGGTTGTGAACAGCGGTCAATTTTCTGACGAAAGCGAAACACAAGTTTCCTCCAGTGAAAATTTCGACGAGGTGAGTTCGCGTTTTGGCTCTTCTTACGGCGCAAGTTCTATGCCTTCACACCCTTCAGGTTGGAGTGAATGGCATAAAGAATGGTTGCAAATCAAAGACCATCTTTTTGCCCTTATGAAACCTTCCATTCAAATGGAAAAGCTCACGCCGCGCCAGAGGGTAGCCTTGGAATATTTACAGCGTGAAGGCGTTTCCGATGTGGTTATTTTAGAGCTGTATCGTCGCTTGCTTGCCGCGCCCGGTGAATCTGTGCTGGAATCTTTAAGTGAAATTGTGCCTGTGGTGCCGTGGAGCTGTGAAGCGTGGACACAGCGTATTCATTGCTTTAGCGGGCCTTTTGGTGTGGGGAAAACCACCGCCGCCTTGCGTATGGCATTGCAGTTGCGCGCACAAGACCCTGAAATCCGTATTGCCTTTATCAATGCAGACTGCCAACGCGGTAACGGTAGGCTTATTTTACGTCACTGGGCAGAGCTTTCTGATTTTAGCTATACAGAAGCGGCTGATGCTCAGAGTATGAAGCGCGCCTTGGTATCCTTAGCGCATATGGACAAGATTTTTATTGATTTGCCAAGTTTGTCCATGGGACAAAATCTTCAAGACTTGTATCTTTCACTGGGCTTAGAGCGTGATGTGGCAGGGCGTAAAGCTACACATACCGTGCTTTCACCTACCTATGACGGCGCCCAGCTTATGAATTTTTTACAGCGTTATGCCCCTGACGGTGCAGGCAGTCTTGTATGGGCTAAACTTGATGAGTCCATGAGCTTTGGCTCTTTGGTCAACGCCGCTGCTACTTGTCATTTGCCTGTGTCGGCTTTGTCCAGCGGCGCAGAGTTGCGGGGAACATTAGTCAGTGCCAGTGAGTCTTTATTGTGGAGGCTTATTTTTAAAAGACAGTTGCCTGTGGCATCAAGTACACAAGAGAATCAAAATAGTGCTTAGT
>CAYJFR010000034.1:5627-15836 GCA_964369335.1 uncultured Desulfovibrionaceae bacterium
ACTGCTTAAAACAGATTTTTAATAGATTGTAGAAAAACACTTCACGTTTTGAAACAAAGAGTTATATTTTGTAGAGGATAATAGGGAGAGATTATGCAAGATACATTTCCATTGGTTATTTCCATGACTTCCGGTAAAGGGGGCGTTGGTAAAACCAATCTTTCCGTAAACCTTGCTGTGGAACTGGCAAAAATGGGAAAACGTGTGGTTATACTAGACGCAGACCTTGGACTTGCCAACGTAGATGTGCTTTTGGGGCTGACACCACCCAAAAACCTTTTTCACCTTTTCCACGAAAATGTGAGCTTACAGGATATTCTTTTCCCTACCCCCTTTGGGTTTTCTATACTTCCCGCGTCTTCGGGCATGAGTGAAATGCTCAGTCTTGAGACGGGGCAAAAATTAGAGCTTTTAGAGGCTGTGGACGTTTTAGAAGAAGATGTAGACTATTTACTTGTTGACACAGGCGCTGGTATCAACGACAATGTACTCTACTTCAACCTTGCAGCACAAGACCGTGTGATTATTCTCACACCAGAACCCACTTCCCTTACCGACGCTTATGCGCTTATTAAAGTGCTGAAGAGCTCGCATGGGGTGGAACATTTCAAAGTGCTTATCAATATGGCGCATGATATGCGTTCAGCAAAAGTTATTTTTAGCCGCCTCTATCAAGCGTGTGAACATTTTTTAAGCGGCGTTTCTTTGGATCTTATAGGTATTATTCCCCGCGACACAGCTGTACGTCAAGCGGTGGTGCGCCAGTTGCCTTTGTGCATAAGCTCGCCTGACTCTCCCGCTGCCAAAGCCATACACGATGTGGCGCAAGATATGCTTGAGTGGGAAATACCTCAACGTCTCGATGGCAATATTAAGTTCTTCTGGAAAAAGCTTTTATTTCAGCAATAGTATTGTCTGAGGTCATGCGTAAAGTCTAAAGGAGAATGTATGCAAGAAGCTCACGCACATAAGCATCTCTTGCCCCCGTGGGAAGCCATGGAACAGGGGCATTCTTCGTGGTGCGACTTTTCGCCTTTGGAGCAGGAAAGTATTGTGCGCCATTATGCGCCCAAAATTCGCTTCCTTGCTTTGCGTCTTAAAGCAAAACTTCCTAAAACTGTGTCCCTCAATGAAATGATCAGCGCCGGCACATTGGGGCTTATGGAAGCACTTGGCAAATTTCAACCGCAACTGGGCGTGCGCTTTGATACCTATGCAGGCAATCGTATACGCGGAGCCATGCTGGATGATTTGCGCAAGCTTGATTGGTTTCCGCGTCCACTACGTCAAAAAATTCGGCAAATTGACAATGCCATGCGTCTTGTTGAGCGCAATCACGGACGCTCTGCATCTGAAGAAGAACTTATTGAAATAACAGGTCTTTCTTTGCAAGAGGTGCGTCAGGGCATGGAGGCATTGCAAAATCAACTTTTAGTTTCTCTGGATGCTGTGCAAGACTCTATGATAGATTCCTCGCACAGAAGGGAAGAACCCTACGAACTTACAGCGGAAAAAGAAATTCTCGAACGCTTAGTTCCACTTATTAGCACATTGACACCAAGAGAGAAACTGGTATTATCACTTTATTATAGTGAAGAGCTTAATATGCGCGAAGTTGCTGAAGTTATGAATATTACCGAAGGGCGTGTGTCCCAGCTTCACTCTCAAGCATTAAAACGTTTGCGGCAAGAGTTTTTCAATGCATATAAATATGACTCGAATTTATAACAAAACTTATACTTATGAGGTAAAAAATGCCATACGATCCTAATATCCGTGTTCTTATTGTTGACGATTTCTCTACCATGCGCCGCATCGTACGTAACGTTTTGCGCCAATTGGGTTTTAACAATGTAGTAGAAGCCGACGACGGTACCACCGCTTGGGATATTCTCCAAAGAGAAAAAATTGAATTTATTGTTTCTGACTGGAATATGCCCCAAATGACAGGCATTGAATTGCTACGTAAAGTGCGCGCTGACGAAAAATTGTGTGATACCCCTTTTCTTATGGTAACAGCAGAAGCTCAACAAGAAAACATTTTAGAAGCAGTACAAGCTAAGGTTTCTAACTATATTGTAAAGCCTTTTACTGCTGATACTTTGAAACAAAAGATTGATAAAATTTTCCCCTAATATGTGGGTTACAAGGTAATAGTGTATCATCTTTAGTATAAAGCCCTACGCTCTTGGTCAAAAGCCAAGGGCGTGGAGGAAATGGTGCTTGTATGTCTCAAGTGGATGAAAAAACCGCTCAGCAAGATTTAAACCTTGAAGTCAGTGACTCTGCCGCTGACGAAAAGGTTGCTCTTGATATTGAAGGCGCAGACTTTCTCAAAGACGAGGATTTTGAGGAAGCCCCACAAGAGACAGCGCCTGCTGTGCGTGAAGAAAGCCTAGAAATAGCCAACAAAGAAGAAGAAAAAACAGACGAAGAAGGCAAGCCCAAGAGTAAGCTTAAGCTTATTATTATCCTTGTGCTTGTGTTAGCTATTGGTGGCGCAGCGGCTTGGTGGTTTATGTTCCGTACACCGCCACCGCCACCCGTGGAGCCGGAAATTATTGTTGTTCCCAAAACATCCACAGCTCCACTACCGCCATCCGATCATATTATTTCCTTTGAGCCGTATTGGGTTCCTTTATCTGACGGCAAAGGGGGACAAGTGTTTTTAGTGTGTAAATTCGCCATTGTTACCAATGATGAAAAATTACAACTGGAAGTACAGAATAAAATGATTCTTTTACGAGATGCTGTGTATTATTATTTGGTCAATAAGCCCTATCATTTCCTTATTGACCATGCCAACGTACCCACTATAAAAAAAGATTTAGCTTCTGTTTTTAGCGGTTACCTTGTAAGCGGAGAAGTGGAAGATATGCTTTTTGAAGGATATATTGGTAAGTAAAAGACAGTGTAAAGAATTTTATGCGCCCCCTATAGTAAGGCTTGACCTTATTTTTATGACGTGAATCTTTTATCATGGAGGCGCGCCATGCAAATTAACGCCACTGTCGGACTTTTATATGCTCAAATGGGCATGGCCTCGCGTGTTGCTAGCGACGCCGCAACAGCTCCAGAAGCCTCGCTTGCCATGGCTCGTACCATTGCCAATGAAATGGCAAAGCTTGAACAAAAACAAGTGCAAGCGCCTGAGTCTAGTGTGGAAGCGCGCGTAGCTGATGATGGGGAATTTGAACGTAATTCTCGTGGTCAGTTTCAGGGTGGAGAACGTCAAGAAAAAGAACAAGAGCCTACAGACGAGCCCAGTAAGCCTTCTGACCCTTTAGTGGGTAAGCTCTTGAATATCAAAGTGTAACCTCAAATATTTTAGGATAGTGTATGCTTTCACTATGGGCTGTGCTGATATTTACCGCCATTGAAGTATTTTTGCTTGTGGCTGTGCTTTTCTTTTTTCTCCGTCTTCGACGCTCGGAAGATTTAGTACAACAGCTTCAAACCAATCAAGAAATTCTTTTGGCGCGTTTGCAACATAATGCCGAGTTGGAGCGCGAGCTTGTGGCAACCTTTGCCCAGCGCCAAGCAGAATTACGCGCTCTTGACCAAAGAATGGAAGAAAGGGCTGATGAATTGCGCCGTCTTGTTTCCCAAGCGGAAGGCATCACACGCTCACCACAATTTTTACGCGAGCTTATTCTTAACCAACACGGACGCGGCGCTAGTGCTAAACAAATTGCCAAAAATGCGGGTCTTACCGTGGATGAAGTAGAGCTTATTTTGGCACAAGCCAGCGAAAAATAGTTTTGTATTTTTTTGAGAGAGAAAGAGGGGCTTTATGACGTGAGCATAAAGCCCCTCTTTTTTTATAGGCTTCTTACCTTTCTATTTATCTTCACTGTCTTCATTTTTTTGTAATTCTGCCATAACGCCTAAATGCAAATTCATTTTTGCCACATCCCAAGCTGTGTAGCCTGCGGCATCTTTAGCTTTGCTGTCGGCATTGTTGTGCAATAATGAGCGCACAACTTTCACATGTCCATTGTTGGCGGCATACATAAGCGCCGTATCTTTATTGTGTGTTATGGCGTTCACATCAGCACCGTGTTGCAAGAGTATGTCTAAGGCCTCGCTGTGCCCATGATAGGCAGCCAACATAAGGGCGGTTTCGCCATAATTGGTTTGGGCGTGTATGTTGGCGCTGTTTTTGAGCAGTTCTATGACGCTTTCTGTGTGCCCATTGGCGGCGGCAATCATCAGGGCTGTGAGTCCGCTGTTATTTTGTTGGTCAATGTCGGCACCGTGTGCCAAGAAAAGCTTTAAAGCCGGTGTCTTGCCATAGCGTGCGGCTACCATAAGCGCCGACCAACCGTCTTTGTTTTGGGCATTGACAGAGGCTTGACGCTCAAGGAAGAAAGAGCAAATGTCCACATTTCCGTGTGGCGCGGCTGCCATAAGTGGCGTCCAGAGCTCACTGTCGGTGATTAAGAGACTGGCGCCATTGTTAAAGAGGGTTTTTACTACGCCAAAATGCTCTTGTGCGGCGGCGCCCATAAGTGCCGTGCTTTTGTTATGGTCTTGATGATTAATATTTGCCCCATTATCAAGCAAGAGCTGTGTGGCGTCGGCATGTCCGTTGAAAGCGGCATACATAAGGGCAGTAGCGCCTTCAAAATTTTGAGCGTCTATGTGCGCACCGTGTTCAAGAAGAATTTTGAGCACTTCAATGCCACCTTGCTGGGCACTTGCCATAAGGGCTGTGGCCTTGAAAGCGTCTGTGCTGTGAATCTGCGCCTTATTTTCCAAAAGTACGCGCACCACATGAGGGTGATTATAACTGGCTGCCACAATAAGCGGTGTGAGCTGGTCTGGCCCTCGTTCGTCAATGCGGGCGCCGGCGGTGAGTAAAAGCTCTATAAGCTTAGGATAACCTTCGCGCGCGGCGAGCATAAGGGCCGTAGCGCCTGTTTCTTCTTTGAGATTGGGGTCAGCCTTGTGCTCTAAGAGCAATTCTGCGCTTTGGGTGTGCCCATTGGCAACGGCAAGCATAAGTGCCGTATTTTTATTCTTATTTTGCGTGTTTACAGTAGCGCCATTGTCCAAGAGTATTTTTATAATGTTATTATAGCCCAGTTGAGAGGCGGTCATAAGCATGGTGAGCTTTTCTGCTACTATGCCTTCAATGGTTGCGCCGTGCTCTAAAAGCACTTGTAAAGCTTGGGCTTGATTGCCTACCACAGCCATAAAGGCAGCGGTGCTGCCATTGGCGCTTTGTAGGTGAATATCTGCTTTATGCGTCATAAGCATTTGCACAATATCCATATTACCACGAATAGCCGCCGCCATAAGGGGAGTATAACCTTCGTGATTCTTGGTATTGATACGCGCGCCGTGTTCCAAAAGGGCTTGAACGCTTTGGCTTTGTCCTTGTAGAGCGGCTGTGGACAAAGCGGCGGCGCCCATATTGTCCTTGGCATTGCTGTCAGCTCCGCTTTTGAGTAAAAGCTTGAGACAGGCTAGCGTAGAGTCATGGGCAGCGTGTATAAGCGCCGTTTTGCCTTCTTTATCCTTGGCGTGGATATTGGCACCGCGTGTGATAAGTTCTTGTAAAGCTTGTGTGTGCCCATTAGAAGCCGCCCACATGACGGCAGACATACCTTCCTTGGATGTGGCGTGTATGTTGGCGTTGTGCTCAAGAAGCTTTTGTATGACATTGACATGCCCTGCACGCGCAGCCCACAAAAGCGCCGTCATGCCGTCTTTATTTTTGGCGTGAGGCGAGGCTTGCTCTTGCAATAAATGCGTGAGCTGTTCTTCTTGCCCATCACGGGCGGCAAGCATAAGCGGCGTCAGCGTGCTATCATTGGTACGTGTGACGTGCGCTGAGGCTGGAGCTGTGGGAACCGTGGATGCGTGCGTTATAGGTAAAGGCAAAAGACTTAAACACATAATACATGAAGAAATAAAGATACGCATATAATCCACACTCCTTTTTTATCTCTGCGGAAAACTTCGCAAAGAGACAAAAGTTATGTAAGGCTGTAGTATATGACACGGGACTTTTTTGAATAACTTACGTTGAATTGATGCGTGTACGCAAGTGGTTGGGTTGCTCATTTTACTGTAAAAGATACTTTTTTGCAAGAGTAATATGCAGAGAGGCGCAGAATATTTTGACATCTCACGCCACATGATTATACTAGCGCCATGCAAAAGCCTCTCTCTTCTTCTTTGCCGCTCACTGCTGGTGTGTATCTGTATAAGAACGCACAAGGGCGTATTATTTATGTGGGAAAAGCTCGTGTTTTGCGCAAGCGTATTCTTTCGTATTTTCGTGAGGAAGGCTTGCCCGCCAAAACGCAAGCTATGTTGCGCCATGCGGTGAGCATAGAAACCCTTTCCACCACCACCGAAAAAGAAGCGCTTCTTTTGGAAGCAAGCCTTATTAAAAAGCACAGACCGCACTATAATATTGTTTTGCGCGATGATAAACAATATATCTTGTTCAAGATTTCCACAAAACACAGCTATCCGCGTGTGGAAATTGTGCGCAATACTCACAAAAATTTACGAGATAAAGCGCAATATTACGGACCTTTCACCTCCACACTTGCCGCCCGCGAAACATGGAAGATTTTACATAAAGCTTTTCCTTTACGCCGTTGCAGTGATAGGGCTATGCGCAATAGAGTACGCCCTTGTTTGTACCATTTTATGGAGCAATGCCCTGCGCCTTGTATGGAATATATCAGCCCTTCGGAATACGCTGTGGGGGTGCAAAAAGTGCGAGAGCTGCTTTCTGGACGTTCTGAAGCTTTGCTTAAAAGTCTTGAGGCGGAAATGCTGGCAGCTTCTGAGGCTTTGGAATTTGAAAAAGCCGCTGTTTTGCGTGATCAATTACACGCTGTTCAATGCACCGTAGAAAAGCAGTCTGTGGTTCTCCCTGGTGGTGCGGATATGGATGTTATAGGCGTAAGCTGTGTGGAAAAGGGTATGGCTTTAGGTATACTTTTTGTGCGCGGCGGTGTGCTTATGGATGGGCGCAACTTTTTTTGGCATGGTTTGGATTTTGATGATACTCCCGAATTATTGCTTTCTTTTCTCGCACAATTTTACGGCGTCATAAGCCCAGCGCCGACTATTATTCTTCCTTGGATTCCTCAAGAAATTGACAATAACATTGCTACAAAAAAGAATGCAAAGTATATATCTACAGAAAATACTATACAAAATATATTGAATGTCAATGAAATTCAATCAAAAACAGTAGGTAATTTTGACATTGATGCTAAAGAAGAAGAGCATATGTTTAAGACCTTGGAGCAAAGTCTTGCAGATATACGCCAAGGGGCGGTGCGCGTTGTGGCGCCGCGTAATGCTGAGGAAAACGCCCTTGTGGACATGGCTGCCACCAATGCCCGTGAAGAAGGTCGTAAGCAAAAAGAGACGCCTTTAGAAGAGCGTTTGGCGGTGGCTTTGCATTTGAGTCATGCGCCGCATCGTATTGAATGTGTGGATGTATCGCACACTGCGGGGCAACAAACACGCGTGGGTATGGTGGTCTTTGAAGGTGGTCAGGCTAACACGTCGGCGTATAGGCAATACATCATGCCCGACGGCACCAGCGACGATTACGGAACTTTGGCGGCGTGGGTGGTGCGTCGTTTGGAGTCTGGCGCGCCTTGGCCAGATGTATTGCTCATTGATGGTGGTAAGGGACAGCTTTCTGCGGTGCAACGCGCTTTACAAGAGCAGGGGCAAGAACATCTTTTTGCCTTGGCTGCCATTGCTAAAGCGCGTGACGAACAGGGGCATGCGGATCGCCGCGCAGGTAATATTGAGGACAGAATTTTCTTGCCGGGGCGTTCTAACCCATTACCTTTGCGCGCTGGCTCACCTGAATTGCTTTTCTTACAGCACATACGCGACTGCACACACCGCTTTGCCATTGGTAAGCATAGGCAAGCCAGAGGAAACGCGGCGCTGTCCAGTGAGCTTATGCGTATTTCGGGTATTGGCCCGCATACGGCGCGCCTTTTATGGGAAAAATTTGACAGCACATCTGCCATGCGCGCCGCCACTCAAGAAGAATTAGCCACCATTAAAGGTATAGGTAAAAAAAAGGCTCAAGATTTATGGACGAAGTTGCAAAGCCTTAAAGCTCCTTCTTAACAGCGCGCTAGGGAGTATTTCACACTCTATATAAGGAGTCAAAAAATTGCCTAGTATTTGTTTAGACTGTGTAACATATGAATATTATGTGTTAAAATAGTCTTGGCACGTCTTATGCTATATAAAAAGCATATCAAGGAGGTTGCCATGCTTTTTTTGCTCGGTGATAATTCAAAGAAAAAGAAGAAGACGGAAGAGCGTCCTCAGCACAGTGCTAGTCACTTGAGGGCTAAAGAAATATTTTTATCCGGTCGCTTCCCTGTGGTGACGACACACCAAGTGGAAGGGCGCAAAATCTTTAAAGTATTAGGTCTTGTGTGTTGCCGTGGCTATGATTCTGATGAAGCCTTCTTTGGTATGGCAAGCCGTGCTATCAGCAAAGGCGCTCAAGCCATTGTAGGCTATACAGAAAACGTAGCTTTTCATCCTGACGGAAGTAAATTTTTCTCTTGTTTTGGCACGGCGGTCATGTTTGAGTACTGCCCAGAAGAACGCATTCCGCTCATGATGCAGCACGACATACCTACCATGTCCGATCCTCTCTAAGAGGCAATGTTCTTTTAAGGAAAAGCTCTTCATAAAGCTTTTCCTTAAATTTTTTTCTGCTAAAAAAGCTTGCCAACTGACGTATTCTTGACATACACATAAAGACGCGCCTTAAGGGCGTTGCGCCGGGATGGTGGAATTGGTAGACACGCTAGATTCAGGTTCTAGTGCGGGCAACTGCATGGGAGTTCGAGTCTCCCTCTCGGCACCAGTATAACATAAAGCATTAAGATGCTTACACTTATTATAAGGGTGTGTTCTCAAAAGTAACTTAGGTACATTACCAAGGTACATTGGAGGATACGCCCTTGTCTTCTATCAAACAATCGTCAAAGCAAAAAAAGAAAGGAAGCTTCAAAGCTCCTTCTTATCTTCTATCAAAGCCCACTGGTCTTTTTTTCCGTATTGCAGTACCTTCCGACCTCAGAGAAGTGTTAGGCAAGCGTGAGTACAAGCTCGCCTTAAAGACCGCTCTTGTTTCAGAGGGTCGCCCTAAGGTCTTACGTCTTGCTATCAAAGCACAAGACGCATTTAACAACGTACGTGACTTAGTGAGAAAAAGCAATATGTCAAAAGAACTTGATGACAAAACAATACGTAGTATAGCGGATAAACACGTAAAAGATTCTTTACGTTTTCATGCATACTATAACCTTGAGCGTGAAGAGGTACTTACAAAAGAGGTAAAGGACAAGCTCGACAAAGCGCATACTATGGTGTCAGAAGCTTTTCTTGAAAAAGTTCACTGTATGGATTTACAAAACATGGAAAGCACCGCCGATGCTGCTCTTGAGCAAGAGGGCTTTTCTGTGCAAAGTATAGACAAGAAAAGTACTCAGTATAAGAAGCTATGCCTTGAGTTATCCAAAGCACAAGCAAAGTTTTTTGCAGAACTTGGCAAGCCTGACTTTCTTTCTACTTTTCCTTTTCTTGAAGATGAAGAACAAGAAGCAGCGGTGTCTATAGCGTCCCCTGTGGCGTCTATGGCTGTGCCTCATGTGGTTGAGGCGAAGACCTCCCCACGCTTTGAGGAAGTGGTCAAGGAATATATTGCCTTTAAAAAGCGTACAAGATGGTCTACCGATGACGGCGTAAGTATCTTAAATGAGTTTAAAGAAATAATTCTTTATTATAGACCTCTCTTATATATTACTGAACTTGATGTAGACGTCTTGAGTAACTACTACAAAGTTATGACATTGCTTCCCTCAAAACAAAAGAGAACGAGAGAGCAGTACAAAGGGAAGACTTTGGAACAACTCCTTAAAATGAAGATAGCTGAGAGTGACAAGTTAGACGCTACCACGATGAACAATCGGCTTTCGTATGTGAACGGCTTTCTCAAATGGTTAGGAGAGAGACAGTTTCTTGAAAATGTACGCGTCTTACAAGATGTTTTAGTGTTAGATAAAGATATAAAAAGCAAGGTGGGCAGTAAAAAGGAAAGAGGATTTACTCTTGCAGCTGGTTTGGAAGTCGTCGTTGCTCGTACGATGCTCTGGCCCCAGCCAGTTCTAAAGCTCCGACCTCCTCGTT
>CAYJFR010000035.1:0-15226 GCA_964369335.1 uncultured Desulfovibrionaceae bacterium
GGTTAATGATAAGCTCGCCAATGAGGTTCATGAGATGGTCAAGCTTTTCATGGTCAACACGAATGGTAGAGGATGCAGTGGATTTTGCCGCATCACCTTGAGCATTGGCCGCCGCGGGCTTTGCCGCCGGCTTTGCTCCAGCCACAGGATTGGCCGCAATGGCCGCCGCCGCAGAGGCTTTAACCGCCGCAATATCAGTTTTACCAGAAGCGGGAGCGGGTTTGGCTTCTGCTTTAGGTTCAGCTTTGGCTTCTGTAGGCGTTTTTGTTGTTTCTGGAGCTTTTTCTTCTTTGGGGGCTTCAGAAGTTTTTTCTTCAGCTTTTTCTTCTGGCGCGGCGCTTTGTTCAGCAGGTGCGGAAGCAGTGCTTTCTTGTGATTCATTGGCTTCTGCTGTTTCTGCAGGCTTGCCAATATCAAGGCTTGCACCATTCAGCTCTTTGATAACCATTTCTTTAATGATACCAACTTCTTGACCTAGCATGTCAAGCAAGAGCGAAAAGTCCATGTCAGAATTGCGTGCTGAATCAACAATGCCCGCAGTACGTTCGCAATATGTCTGAATTTCAGGCAAGTTTACAAAAGAGCTGGCGTTTTTAATGGCTACAAGGCAACGATAAATGGCGTCAATGGAAGGTTTATGATTGCTGTCACCGTGTAAGGTTTCCATGCAAGCACGAATGATTTCCAATTGTTGCGCCACAGTGAGACGGAACATTTCCGTATCATCATCGTCTGCACCCATGGCCACCACAGCAGGCGTTGCCACAACTGTTTGCGAACCAGCATCACCGCTTGACGCGGCTTCTGTTTCATACATGGTTGGTGGAAGCATAATAGGCCCACCAGCCAAGGCTTCACGTAATTGGTGTAGTACCTGAGCTGTGTCTGGTGGTTCTGCTGTGCCTTGGGCGCAGTCAATAGCCTGAATAAGAATTTCAAGAATATCAACAACAAAGAGAAGTAAATCTATAAGCTCATGGCTAGGTTGCATCTCCCCTTTACGCATATTGTTCAAGACAGTTTCTGCTTCATGGGTGAGAGCGTTGATTTCGCTGTAGCCAATGATACCGCTATTTCCTTTTAAGTTATGGAAAAAACGGAATAAATCATTGATAAGCTCGTCCTGACCTTCGCCTTCTGCTTCAAGAGACAGAAGACCAGTGTTGAGATTTTCAACGATTTCCTGTGATTCGTCGATAAAATCTTTGAGGTGTCCTTCACCAAAAGCCGTAAGCTTATAAGGCTCGCGGCAAGGAAAAGCGGCAAGCCATTCTTTAGGGCTTTTGTCGCTTTTTTTCAGAGTGTTAGTAGAGGGTGTTGTTTCGGGAGCATCTTCTTGTGTGGCTTCCGTAGCAACTCCAGCCGTCTCTTGCGCGAGGGGTGCATCTTCGGCTGTGCTTGCGTCATTAGTCTCGGACTGGGGAGCAGCGTTTTTTTCTACGATATTCCCTTTATTTTCCATGAGAGTGTCAATTTCATTGACAAGTTCTTCGATGGGAACACCTTCGTCGGTATTCTCTCTCTCTAAAAAATCAAGCATTTGGCGAAGAGCATCTGTGGACGCAAGAATAATATCCATAATGCCAGACGTCATAGTCATTTTTGCATGACGTACGTCATCAAGGATATTTTCACATCTATGTGCCAACTGGTTAATCCGATTTAACCCAAGAAAGCCTGAAGCGCCTTTTAGTGAGTGCATAGGGCGAAAAATCTCATTGAGTAAATCCAGATTGTCTGGGCTTTTTTCAAGCTCCAGCAAGTTTGGCTCGATAGTTTCAAGATGTTCACGCGCTTCAACGATAAAGTCCGCAAAAATCTCGGCATCCATAAAATCTTGACTCATAATAGACCCTTGGTGCAAAAATTATAAGAATTGGTCTGCCACATTCCGCTGATACTTTACTTATCGGCTATCCGAGTAACATCTTTATGTTACGCACCATTTTTTCTGGTTGAGCAGGCTTTACCATGTATAAATTGGCGCCGAAGCTCATTCCTTGCTGAATGTCTTTTTCTTGTCCTTCGGTGGAAAGTACAATAATTGGTGTATCTTTATATGCATCTTGCTCGCGTAAGGTCTTAATAAAAGTAAAGCCGTCCATACGCGGCATGTTGATGTCGGAAATGATCAAATCTACCTGCGCACCGTTGTAAAGTTGCTCAAGACCGTCGAGTCCATCTTCGGCGGTCGTTACCTTGAATCCTTCTGCTTTCATAACGAAAGCCAGTAAGTTCCGAATGGTTTTTGAGTCGTCGACGACCATAATATGTTTGCTCATAGCGTACCTCTAGATTGAAGGACATGATTAACAATTTTATCAATGGAAATTATGCCAAAAATTTTATCATTGAATTCTAAAATACCGCAAATACATTTAACACTAGCACCAAGTTCAAATTCTACGTTCCATGAAATATCTTGTTGTGATACCACATACATGTTCTGAACTTTGTCTATTATCATGCCAAATTGCATGCCTCTACGCTGGCATATGATAATAAATTTTTCTTCATATGATGGTTTTGCTTCTGAATCAAAACCATTGAGTAATTTGTCTAAATATATAAGAGGAGTGACTCTTCCTCGTAAATTTACCACACCTGCAATAAAGTAAGGCGTCATGGGTAAGTGCATGGGCTGTGCATATTTAATGACTTCTTGCACAGCCTCTATGGGAATAGTGTAGACATGCCCATCTGTTTGGAAAAAAATCATTTGCAAGTGTCTAAAATTTTTCAATTCCTCTTCAAGAGGCGGCTCTATAGGTGCGTGCTGATACTGCGCATCTATCATATCCTCAAATTCAATACCAAGAGCTTTGGCGCTGTCAACTCCTACATACTTTTGCAAAAAAGCGTGTTCTGCAGAAGTGAGCTGTTGCCCAGCAGAAAGTTCTGGCGCATCAAAATCTTGATCTTGAAAATATTGCTCTGGTGTTCTTACCATAATTTTACAACTTCTTCACTTAATGCATCATAAGCTTGTGCGCCGCGAGATTCGGGCGCTATAGTATAGATAGACGTGCCAAGGGCGCTTGCTTCACGAAAGCGCGTGTCTACTCCAATAACCGTTTCAAACATGGCTGATCCCATTTTATTACGCATAAGCTCCAATACCTTAGTACAAGCTTTAGCTCTTTTGTCATACATAGTTGGCAAAGCTTTATAGCGTACAGGACTTGGCAAAATCTTGTTTAATGTACGTAATGTATCAAAAAGCAATTTTAAGCCATGCAATGCCAAAAAATCAGTTTGAATGGGAATAATCAATAAATTTGACGCCACTAAAGCATTTACTAGCAAAATCCCTACATGTGGCGGGCAGTCTAGCAAAATATAGTCATATTCATTGAGCGTTGGTGCAAGCGCTTTAGAAAGCACCATCCCTTTGCCTTTTCGTGCTTGTAAATCAAGCTCTAACTCTGAAAGACGTATACTGCCTGGGGCAAAATGTATAGTTCCGTCACCCACAGGGCACGAAAGTTTTTGCCATACAAGATGCCACGTGTTTTCTTCTGCAAGTAGTAAATCGTGCAGTGTGACTTCTTGCTCTTCTGGATATAGCTTCATGTGTAAAGAAGCACACGCATGCGGATCCAAGTCAAGAATAAGGACTTTATTGCCTTTTTTTGACAAAGCAGTGCCTAGAGTCAGTGTAGTGGTGGTTTTTCCCACCCCGCCTTTTTGATTGGCTATGGCAATAACCTTAGCACTCATAGGGCGTTAACTCTGCTTACGATAGACAATAATGCCCGAATAATGTTCGGGTGTAAAAGCACGACTGATATTGTGCAGCGATTCAGAGTGTCCTATGTGCAACGAGCCTCCGGGAATAAGATTGTCGTAATAGGCATTGATAACACGTTTTTTCATGTCATTATCAAAATAAATAATAACATTACGACAAAATACAGCGTGTGATTTTTCCACACGAGAAAGCTGTACTTTATCGTTCAAATTGATTTGCCCAAAGCTTACAAGGCGCTTTACGTTGGCATTAACAGCGTATTGTTCGCCTGTTTTGGTGAAATATTTAGCGATAATATCTTTTGGTGTTGTACGTAAAGCATATTCACTGTACACACCTTGGCGCGCTGTGGCCAGTACAGCTTCTGAAAGATCGTTGGCTGTGATTTTTATATCCCATTGTGTGATTTCTGTCTTGAGAATTTCATGTAAAATCATGGCAATGGTATAGGGCTCTTCGCCTGTGGAACAGCCTGCAGACCAAATACGCAAGCGCTTGCGTCCGGCTTTACGACATTCTTCAAGAGTGTTTTTCATAATAATATCTTGAAAAACCTTGAGCTGCGGCGGATTTCTATAGAAACTCGTCTCGTTGGTAGTTACAACTTCAAAAAGACGGTTCAATTCCGTTTTTTTGCCAATGTCAAAGCGCAAATAGTTATAATATTCGGTATATGATTTGAGCTTTAATTCTTTAATTCTGTTGCTCAAACGATTTTCAACAAGGTATTTTCTATTTTCAGCAATGAAAATACCGCATTGTTGATAAATAAAGTCACGAAGTTGGATGAATTCTTCATCCGAAATTTTAAGCTCTTGCTTAAAAGGGGTCGTAGGGCGCTTGAATAATGATGACATAGTCTAGCCTACCTTAATTTTTGCGATAGCTTCTGAAGCTGCTTGTCGAATTTCTACGACATCATGCTGTACAAGTTTGAGAAGAGCGTCAAGGGCTTCTTCCTCACCAAGTTCGCTTAATACTTCAATGATTTTTAACGTCACTATGGGCGTAGCGTGTGCTAAGCGTTCTAAAAGTGTACTTGTTAAATTACTGACTTGTGCAGAGTGTAGAGCGTCAATGGCGCGTATGCATACCCATTCATTTTCATCATCAAGAGCGTTGATGATATAAGGGGTAATTTTAGAGTCATATGAAGCACCAAGAACGCTGATAACAGAAGTTCGTACTTCTGGAGATTCGTCTTGAAGCATTTTCAGTAAAATATCTAAGTGATCATGCAAGCTGACATCTTGCTGTGCAAAGGATTCCACCGCCAGTTGACGCACCACATAATAAGGGTCGTCTAAGGCGCGTAAAATGGTTGCGTAGTTTTTGCGCAGCCCAAAAGCTGCCAAAGCATACACTGCCATCATTCGCTGTTCTTCATCTTCACTGCCCATCCACTGGCTGAAAAGCTCGTTCAGTGTGGGCGTATTAAGATGAATGCAGGCTTCAAGAGCCACTTCCTTTACGTCGTTATAGGGGTGTGCAAGGAATTTGAAAATATCTTCTTGAGCGGGTTCGTAGGAGAGCTGAGAACCCAAGAAGGCTATGGCACTTTTGGCAACATTTTCATCTTGCGTGTTTTGCAAGATACTTAGCATATACGGAGCGTCTTTTTCTGTGCAGTGTTTTGCAAGGTATTGCGCGGCAAGGCGTTGACTGTCTCTGTCAAGCTCAGAGAATATTTCTTGGAGTTTGGGTGCGCATTCAGCACTTTGCATTTGCAAACAGGCAGTACATGCAAAACGCACCGTTTGCGGATTAGAAGGTTCAAGATATTGGGCAAAAACGTCATTATAGCCAATTTCTGCCAAAGCCGCTATGGCAGCTTGATACAGATCGCTTTCTGATTTGCGTGCTATACCCATAAGAAGTACCATGATGGCTTTGGACGCAGAGTCTTTACCCATAGCAGAAAGACCTGTCAGCGCAATTAATTGCACATCTTCGTCTTCATCGGTGAGGGCTTCTTCAAGATATGTTCTGAGCTTTATCTGATCATTTTCTGAAATAAGGCATAAAGACTCAGGCCCTAAAATTTGCACAATGGTTTTAACTGTTTTGTGGCGCAAGACTTCAGGTGCTTTTTCGATAAATTTCAAAAGCAAAGGCACAGCCTTGATATTTTGTATTTCTCCAAGAGCGTCAATAATAATGGAGGCCACAAGAGGAGAGCAGGTGTTGAGAGATTGTACCAAGGTATTAATGGTGCTGTCTGCGCGGATTTTTGTGAGCGCTTCTACTACAGAAAACTGTACCCATTCCTCATCTTGCATGGCTTGATGTAAAGCGTCGCTGGCTTCAGGAAAAGCTAAGGTTCCAAGGCTCATGGCTGCTTGATAACGCACGTTAACTTCTGGGTCTTTGAGCAGCGCTTCGCACAAAGGCTGTACCGCTTGGCGGCTTTGGGTGTGCCCAAGAATATCAGCGATAAAAATACGTATATCGGCGTCAGGATTACGTAAAAGAGCGCACAGTTGTGCTACATCGTCATTGCCGATTTCTCGTAAAATATCCATGGCAACGTTTCGCAATGAAGAATCGTCGCTGTGCAGGTAAGGAATCATTTTTTCAACGGTTTCTGAGCCGCGTATTTTACGTAATGCGTATTCTGCAGCTTCTTGCACGCCCACATTGCGGCTTTTGATATGATTGCAAAGCATAGGAATAGCTTCTTTAAGCCTCATATCTCCTGCATCAAAAGCGGCGCTGCGAATATCGTCATTATCTCGGCTATTGAGTCCTGTGAGTACAGCTTGTTGCTCAATATTATTTACTACGCTCATAAAATATTCCTTTTTGGAAATTAACCTTTAACGGCTGTCATCAAAGCTTGAGCTATGTTGTTAAGATCAAGAGTTTGATCTGCTAAATTAGCGTCCACAATAGCTTTTGGCATGCCATATACCACACATGAAGCTTCATTTTGTGCCATAATGTACCCGCCCTTTTCTTTTAAGGTGCGGATTCCTTCAAGCCCATCACTGCCCATGCCTGTGAGAATAAGTCCTATGGCTCGGCGAGGCATAGCTTGAGCTACGGATTGAATGAGCTCCGTAGCAGAAGGCTTGTATAAAGCGGATTTGGGTTCGTCAGAGATTACAATTTCTGGGAGTGGTCCTTTCATCTGCAGACGCATATGTCTGCCACCCGGTGCAATATACACGTGTCCAGCCTTGGGGCGTTCTCCTCCTTGCGCTTCGCACACAGTCAATTCACAGGTACTGTCAAGTCTTTTGGCAAAAGGTCCTGTAAAGGCTGCGGGCATATGCTGTGCAATGAGAATGGCCGCTGGAAAATTTCCTGGTAAGGCAGCAAGTATTTTTTGTACTGCAGGCGGTCCCCCTGTGGAGACGCCAATGGCTACAGTGTCACGCATCCCTTTGCAAGGGGTAAAAGCGCTGTCTTTAATAAGTGGCTTAACAGGGCTTTTGGGTTCAGTTTTTTTAAGACCAAAACGCAACTGCATAAGAGGTTTTCTGCGTGAAAGAATTTTAATCTTATTTATAAGATCTTTTCCAAACTGTTCTTGAGAGCTTTGAGATTTGGGTAAAAAGTCTAGCGCCCCAAATTCTAAAGCTTTGAGGGTGGTTTCTGCCCCTTCTTCTGTGAGCGAGCTGATCATGATGGTGGGTGTAGGTTTTATTTTCATAAGCTCTTGTAGAGCTGTGAGCCCGTTCATTTTGGGCATTTCCACATCCATCGTGATCACATCAGGGTCAAGAACCTTGATTTTATCAAGGGCTTCCTGTCCGTTGTTAGCCACACCAATAACTTCAATCGTCTTATCGCTAGAAATAAGATGTGTTAAGGCTTTGCACATGAATAGTGAATCGTCAACGATAAGAACCTTTATCACAGAGTGCTCCTCACAAGAAGTATGTAGTTTTTTGCTGTAGTTGTGCCTGAAACAGAACAGAATGCTTTTCTCTTGCAAAGCTACCCTAGTATAAAAAAATTTACAAGGACAAAAATAGCTTAGTTACGTATTTGCTTTTTTAAATTATCCGTGAAATACCGCCTTTAGATTACGGCTCTGCCTCAAAGTCTCCTCTCAACGCTCTGTTCAGAGGAGACTTGAGACCAATATTTTTTACTTGTTTTGTGTGCTTGTTAAGCGTTCATTTACTGCCAAAGAGCCTTCTGCAGAACTCATCACCGCGGCAAGCTTTTCTACAATGTCTTGATCGTAGCCTGTAGCATTTTGACGTAAGATGTTTAAAGCCTTATCAATGGGCAAGCCGTCACGGAAAGCACGAGGGCTGACCATGGCGCTGAAAGAGTTGATAATACCCAAGACACGACCATAAAGGGATATTTGTTCTGCGTGTAGCTTATTGGGTGAACCTGAACCGTCCAGCTTCTCATTCATTTGCAAGATGGCTGCAGGAACAGGCATACCAAAGTCAATGGTGCTTAAAATGTTGTACGCATATTCGGGAATTCTGCCAAGTTCAGCTTGCTCTTCAGGGGAAAGCTTACCTGTTTTGCAGAGTAACTCACGCGGCACAAAAATTCTGCCAATTTGCGAAAGTACGGCGGCGGTGGTCAAGGTGTCTTTATCCTTACCTTCCAAAGCCATTTCTTTGGACAAAAGTTCTGCCAAGCGGCGCATCAGGCTTGAGTGACCTGCAAGATAGGGGTCAACCCTTTCAATGGTTCCCACAAGTGCCTCAATGGTGCTCATTTGTTGCTTATTACGTTTTTCGCTATTTCTGCGGAACTCTGTAATGTCTTGCATGGTAATAACTGCGGCGGCAGTGCTGTCTTCATTATCTATAAAGGGGAAGAGCGTTGCACGGAACAAACGGTCGTCGTCTTTAATGGTGAGGACAAGTTCAATGGTTTTAGATTGATTGGTTTTTGCCACAACAGAGATGGCTTCTTGCACTTGTAGAGCGGCTTTGTCTGAGACAAAGCTGTGCAAATTCTGCCCTTGCAGCTCTTCTTCGCTTTTTCCCAAAATTTCAGCAAAGGCGCGGTTGGCAAGGTGCAATGTGCCGCTCACGTCAGCCATAATTAAGCCCACGTCAAGGGAAACGTTGATGCTGTCAAGCAAGCTTTTTTGCTTTCTGATAACTTGATAAAGCTTTCTGAATTCTTCAGCTACGGCGCGTTGCTCGCGACCAATCATCATCCACCATACCACAGCAAACATGAGCAATACGCTTAAACATAAGAAAATGCCCGCGCCATAAACGAGGTTAAAGGCATGACTGAGTTGTGCGTTAACAATGGCAGCGGGGATTTCTTGTACAAGCATCCAGTTAAGACCATTAACTCTATAGCCCATAGAGTACACTTCGCCAGTGCCGGAAAGGGCTACACGACTGCCAAAAGGCAACTTGGTGGCACTTTCTTCAATACTGACGGAGGCGGGAAGATCTTGCGTAGAGTCTGAGCGTAAAACTTCCCATTGTGTGCCGTTAAGCTGTAAAAGGCTTGTGCGAATTTCTTGATTTTGACCAGATGTGCGCCCCAAAATATTGGCAAGCTTTCCTGTGACGGGGGTGGTGATCAAAAAGGTTGCAACGGCTTTATTGGTATCTTCGGCTTGCTCGCTCATGATAGGGGACACATAATCGAGCATCATGCCTGTGGCGGTATTACGTGTGGGCGCATAGGTGGTCTTGGAGGTGGCAGCGGCTTTTTTGATGGCAGCTACTTGTGCTGTGCCCAAAGGTAAAGGACGCGGCGCTGATGAAAGCAAGGTATTGCCTGTGATGTTTACAATACGCGCGTCGAAAAGTCCATTATATGATGTGAAATCTAAAAGGATAGTACGCATCATAGGAAGTAATTCTGCTAAGTGAGCAAAGTCTTCCTCTTTATTTTCGAGCTCTTCTGAGTCATTAAGGAGGCGTACATCATCCATATTCATATTAGCTACATCTTGTGCAAAAAGTCCAAATTGCACAGAATCACTTACGCGACCGGCTTGCTCTTCGAGGCTTACGCGCCATAAGCGTAAATCTTCAGTCATGCTGTCAACATTAAGCTGCAAACGCTCTTCTTGTGAAAGAAGAATCTGCTCTTTTTGTGCGGAGTAAAAGGTATGGCAGATGAGTGCAGTAACACCGCAAAAAGCTAAAACAACACCAGCAAACAACACAAGGCGAGATTTTTTGGGTGCGCTTTGAGAGTTAGGCGCAAGAGCGTTCTGTTTTTCTTCGTTCATAAAATTCTCCGTCTATTTTTTTTTGGGCATTACATGCATCCATCTATTTTCCTCATTGACCGAATACTGCGGAATATAGTTTCGTATTCGTTTGTGAGAAAGAACGTTTCTGGATAAATTATCTAAAATATATACTTCGCCGTCAACATATACTGCAAGAATTGCGTGGGCAAGTCGCAAGATGGTATCTTTTACCACGACAATTCTCATCTGTTCCATGGGAAAACCTGCACTGCGAAGAGTAAAATACTTAGCAATGGCATAGTCTTCACAGTCTCCAGATTTTTTTCTGAATTCTGCAGGAGTAGCCCAATAGTCTGGCGCCTTATAGACGGATGAATCTTGTTTGTAGGGCCATTGGTTCCAAAAATTATTAACAATTTTAAGTTGAGTGAGAGTGTCTTTTCCCTTAATTTTAGCCATAAGAGAATCCCACGTATTTCCGTGATTTAATTTTGAACCAGGTTTGAGTATATTGTTTTTAAAATGACGATCCTTAACACTTAACCACTGTTTTAAGCCCTTCATGGAACCTTTAAACTCAATGGAGCCAAAAAGCTTAGGGGCAGCAGCGTGTACTGTATTCACTGTGCCAAGCAAAAAGACCATACTTATGACCATAAGTAGGATTTTTTTCCAAGGGTGTATGGTGTTTACCTGAGAGTATTTATCTACATTCATTGAGAAAACTCGTGGGTTAAAGCTGAGACTGTTCTTGTCTCCATGTTGCATACTTTTGCAAGATAGTATCCACAGTTTTTTGAGTTTGAGTTTGAATATTATATTGTTTTGTAATAGTTTTTCTAGCCGCCTTTCGTAAGGGCATCATAGCCTCTTTGCGGTCCAGTAATTGTACAATCATTTCAGCTAAGGCAGTGCTTTCGTTGGAGTCGTATACAAAACCGTTTTTTCCGTGAGAAACAACTTCAGTAATGGGTCCAGATTCGCCCGCAACCACAAGGCATTCGCAGCTCATGGCTTCAAAAATACCTGAAGACAAAGCCAAGGGAGCAGACAGGAATACATGCACATCAGAGGCTTGTAAAAGCATGCGGTATTCTTTATGCGGCCGAAAATTAATAAAATGTACGCGACGTTCGTCAATATTGTATTCTTCGCGTAACATTGTTTGCCACTTTTCCGTTTGCGCATTATTTTTACTGGGCGAAGCGGACATTATAAGAATATGTGCCTTGGGGCGTTCTTCTAAAATATGGGGAAAAGCATGCAAAAAAGCTGGATAGGCTTGATTGGTTTCCATGCTGCGCCCTGAAAATGTGACAAGCTCTTCCACATGGCTTAAATCACAATCGTCTACAACAAATTTTTCTCCAGGGCTTGGGCAGAAAAAATCTGTATCAATACCTTCGTGAAAAACTTGAATATTTTTGGCAAGGCTTTTAGGATACAAAGACTTTTGCCATTGTGTGGAGGTGTAGGCCATATGGCAATCGTATAAGGAGTTCCACTGAAAGAAATTACGCACTCTGTCGGGAGCAAAATCCAACGTAGGATGTTCTTTACCCTTAGTAAAGAGGGTGAAGGTATTACCACATTCATGAAAGCCTTCTGCATAGGCTACCAAAAACGATGTGGGAAAAATGTCTTTCAGGTATAAAGAATACCCATAGCCAGCATTACTCACCACAATATCTGGTGTAAATCCTTTGCTTTTGAGGCGTGCCAAAACGTTTGCAATGTGCGTGGCACGTCGAATACCACGCACGGCTTCTAATTCTGCACGATCTTGAATGGGCGGTACGGGAGGTTGGTTCACTAAAATGCGACCAACCCCCGGAATGCGTATATCATTGCGTGAACGTCCACTTACAAAAAGAACTTTCGCATCGTCAAGCTTTGCAAAACGACTGGCGGCGCCTCTGAAAGGCCCAGGAAAGTTATGCGGCAAGAAGAGTATTTTCACAAAGATACCTTTTAAGATTGAACGTTCTTACGTTGTAATTGCGCAATAAAGGCTTTTCCTTCTTCTGTAGCAGAATAGGCATGTAAAGCGGCAATAACTTTTGGATCAAACATTTGTTTATCTTTATCAAGCAACATTAATGTTTCTTTCAAAGTCTTTGCTTTACGATACACACGAGGGCGTAAAATAGCGCAGAACACATTGGAAACAGCCAAAATACGCGGTAAGAATTCGATATCGTCACCCTGAATATGATTAGGATAACCAGAACCGTCCATATTTTCGTACATTTGGTAAATGGTTGCTTGTACAGGTAAGCCGAAGTCAAAGTCTGCAAGAATATTGCATGTCTTGTCTACGTGCGTATGCATAAGCGCGCGTTCCTCATCGCTTAATGCGCCCTTTTTATTGAGCAATTCTGTAGGTAAGCTGAGCATACCAATTTGACTTAATGCTGCGGCAATACGTAAGGTTTTGAGCTCTTCAGAAGAACACTTTAAGTTTACGGCGAGCTTATGCGCAAGGTCGCCCAAAGCCTGCGAATGTCCGCAAAGATAAGGGTTCACAAGCTCAATGGCCATAGTGAGTACTTGAATAAGCTGTTCTACACGAGCTTGCTCTTTTTCACGTTCAAGAAGCATTTGTGTCACGTCACGGTATACAGATACAACGCCGTCAACACGGTGTTTTGCGCCAAAGTACGGTGTACATACAGCTTGAAGATAGAATAATTCACCGTGGATGGTGATTTTTTCTTCAAAGGTATGTGTTGTTTCTGTGCGTACTACGCGTTCTAATTGTCTTTGTAAGCGCTCGGCGGCTTCTGGGTTCATGAAATTGCCCATTTTATAGCCATAAAGCGAATCAATTTCGTGCTTTACCATTTTGGCAAAACTGGCGTTGGCGTATTGGATATTACCCAAGCTGTCGGTAAGAACCACACCGTCAATTAAGGTGGCGTTGATACCGTTGAGGATTTGTTGTTTGGTATTCACATCTTCATAAAGAAGGCGCATGTTTTTGCTGATATCTTGTTCACTGCGACGTACCAAGAACCACCAGCCCATACCACTGACAAGAGTGATAAGGAAGATACTTGCGCCCACCATGGAGTACATGATGATCTCGAAGTTATTATAAAACTCTTCTGCCAGATAGGCAGGGGTTTCATGGCTGACTAGTAAATTATAGCCTTCAAGAGGAACGCCCAAAGAATACACTTCTATGCCGTTGGAAAGCATACGCTTTTCTAAGGGGAGTATGGTGTTTTTTGGTGCTACCCAGTTAGCTAAGGGGGTTAAATGTCCACCGTTTAAGTCAGCATATTGCAAAAGCTCTTCTAAATCTTCTGTCCATTGCATAAGACGGAAAGGGGCTTCTGTATCAATATCATTACGCAGTATTTCTGCCACGACGGTTTCCAGAGGAATGAAAAGCAAGATAACACTTACAGGCGTTCCTGGGTCGAGGTCGGAATATTCCGGTGGAAAAATAGGATAGGCAAGGTTGATCATAAGCCCATTGGGGCTGTCATAAATTTCAGAATACGTAGGCTTTTTGTCGCGCAATGTTGCACGCATCAAATTGTCTTGTAAGGGGGTCAATGTAGATATATGCGTAGAAGAGAGGAACATGGGCTTAAGCTCAGTATCCCAGACACCCGCATCAACGATGTCTTCTTCTTCGTGCATAAAGGTAAGTAATTGTTGTTGTAAGGCGTCTTTTGTGCCTTCTAAGTCCAGCTCACCTGCGCCGCCTTGAAGTTCCCATGTGGGAATTTCACCACTTTCAAGTTGTTGGTTGTGTACCAAGTACTCAGAGCTGTACAAACGGAGCATGTCTTTATTAACGAAGCGTTTTGTGTCCGTTTCAATACTTTGTAACCAAAGGGAGACTTCTGCTGCTTTGGTTTTTGCATCGGCGCTCAAGGTTATTTCAAGGTTATTTATCATGCTCTCATGGGCATGACGCAGAGTATAGGCGGCAAACAGCACAGAAGAGCCTGCCACAGCAATCATAAGTAGCAAGATAATGACGATACCGCGGTAGCGTGTTCTAGGAGCAGTGAGGGGTTTCGGCATGATATTCTACCTTTCGCGGAGAGCGTTTTGATGCGCTTTTAAAATAGGTTTCAAAATATAATCCAAAATGGTTTTGCGACCTGTAAGAATATCAGCCGTGGCTGTCATCCCTGGAATGATACGCAAGGTATCATTACGGTACACAATACCGTTTTTCTTGGTGCGTAATTTGGCAAGGTAAAAAACCTCACCCTTTTTATCTTCGATGGTGTCGGCGCTGATTTGCTCAAGAATGCCTTCTAAGCCGCCATAAATACCAAAGTCATAAGCAGAGAATTTCACCATGGCTTTTTGGTTGGGGTGCAAGAAAGCCACATCTGAGGGGCGAACACGCACTTCTACTAATAAAGTGTCGTCCAAAGGAACGATGTCCATAATGGGCTCACCAGGTTTTACAACACCGCCAATGGTATTGATGTGAATTTGTTGTACAGTTCCGTTAACGGGGGCGCGCATAACGGTACGGGTTACGCGGTCGCTACCTGCAGAAAGTGTTTCCTTTAAGGAGTTCAATTCTGTACGGTATTTATTTATTTCTTCTGTGATGGCGGCGTCTAATTCTGCTTTACGAAAAGCAATACGCTGTTTTGCTTCGTTGGCTGCCGCTTGGGTTTTGGGTATGGAGGCAGCAAGTCCGTTAAGCTCACCTTCAAGGTTGGCAACTTTTTGCTCCAAGTCCAAGAACTCAATGCGTGAATAGTTCTTTCTTTCCAAAAGAGGCAGAACTGTATTACGCTGTTCTATGGCGAGGGCAAGGTTACGCGCCACAGAGGCTTTGCGTGTTTCTTGCTCTTCCACTTCTTTTATACGCTGGTCATATTGTGACTCAAGTAAACGTATTTCACTTTCACGCTGTAATTTACGCGCTTCCATGACAGTAATTTGGTCTGTAATAACTTGTGGCGCTGTTTTTTGTATATCTTCAGGAAAAACAGGTTTTTCGCCGCTCAATTCTGCTTCCAAACGAGCAATGGCAGCACGACTTTCTAAAGATTTTGTTAAGGCATCTCTAAAGGTAGAGGCCGCCACTTCGTTATCCAAACGCGCAAGAGGTGTTCCTTGGGTAATGATTTGCCCTTCACGCACAAGAACGGCTTGTAAAATACCGCCTTCAAGGTTTTGAATAATCTGCGTACCTTGCGAAGCAATAACTTTGCCTTCAGCGCGCGTGACTTCATCCACTTCTGCCCAAGCAGCCCAGCCGATAAACATGATAATGAAAAGCCCTGTTGCTAAGGAGAGCAAGCGTGCTTGCGTGGTAGGATTGCGCTGTAAAGCCGCTTCTACAA
>CAYJFR010000036.1:0-9584 GCA_964369335.1 uncultured Desulfovibrionaceae bacterium
GTCATGCCAATAATGGCATTCATGGGAGTGCGCATTTCATGGGACATATGCGCTAAAAAATTGCTTTTGGCTTGATTGGCTTCATCAGCTCTTTTGACACTCAAACTCAACTCTTGATTTTTTGTATCCAGCGTTTCTTGCAAGTTTTGAATAGTGGTGGCTAACTGCCCCAGCTCATCTTCACGACCAACTCCGTAAATATCATATTTTTTATGCGAATCCTGTTCAATGGGAGTTAAGCTTTGCACAAGCTTTGCCAAAGGCGTAAAAACAAGCTTACGTCCTGTCACACCAATAAGAACCACATATACGAGGAAAAGAAATACCGCCACAAATATAATGGGAACAAAGGTGGCTAAAGAAAAAAGCGACGAAGAATTGAAAAATGTCACCACCGACCAATCTGTATTTTCAATGGAAGTAATGGTTACATAATCAAAAACATCTTCATCAGGCAATTCTATAATTTCTGAGGGTTGCGTTGTAGATATATAGTCTTTTATGGAAGCAAGATAAGCATACAATTTTTCATTCAGCTCAGAAAGAGGAAAGGCTGTTCTAAACTCTAAGGTACTATTATCAATAAACGTTGCCTGATTGTCTATGGCGCTGTCAAGCTGTACATAGCCTTGCCTATCTACAATAACACTGCGAATATTTTTAATATTATACGATTTAAATGCCGTATCTAAAATTTTATCAAAAGTAATGCCTGTGGCTATGACGCCAAGAAGCTTACCAGTGTCATCCATCACTTTATGATTTACCCATACCAAGGTACGCCGTAAAATTTTGTCGGTGTCCACATTAAGCTCATAATCATGCTCAGACTTTGCCGCGTTATAATACCACGAGTCTTCAATATTACTCTCACTCAACGTAGCAAAAGGCTTAAATGTTTCCCAAGTGGTATCGTTGTCAAAGTTAAACTCTCCACCAGTTTTTGCTACACCAAAATACAAGATACCGTCATGAATAATAGTTAAATAATCACGCATAAGTCTGTATGCGCGCTTTTTTTTCTCTATGTCTTGCTCATCGGAAAACCACTCTTTAATAACAGAAGATTGTGCCACAGATTTCAATGTGTTCAAATCTGCTACAATGGCGGCATTGAGTTGTGCTGTGGTTTTAAATGCGTATAATTCAGCATAATCTTTAGATATTCTTTTCGTTGTATCAAATATAATGCTGTAAATAATACCACACAAAACGGTCAAAACTATGACGAATGTGATACTATTAAAAGAGTTAAACTGTAACTCAATACGATGCTTGGTATTAGTCAGGTGTAGCAACATCTCTTTAAACATAACAAAACCTTTGTAATTTTTTATAATGCCCACACATAGCAAAAATAAGAATGAAATACAAGACGAGAGTTTTTTTATAAGCTCTCCGTGATTCTTATACAATAATCATTCTTCAAACTTACGAAAGTACCCACTCATAAAAAAGTGTCTTTTTTGTCAAAAAATTTTTAAAAGCTTTTTACTATGGTATATATAAAAAGAATAAAAGGCTTGTTCGCTATGTATACAAGCGAAGCAAGCCTTTTGTTTCAAAGCTTATTAACTCATTAAGTCGCTAGCAATCACATATCAGGCATAAGCCTTTCACGTAAACGAGTATGCCTTTTATGCGTTCGATTATTAGTCACAGCCATACGCAAAGCCTTACTCTCTCCCACAAGCACCACAAGTTTTTTACCACGCGTAATTCCCGTATACACAAGATTGCGCTGTAATAGCATATAATGTTGCATCATGAGCGGAATAACTACAGCAGGATATTCCGAACCTTGCGATTTGTGAATAGAAATGGCATACGCCGAAATGATTTCATCCAGCTCATCAAAGTCATACAGCACATTACGCTCATCAAAGCGCACAGTGAGTTCACGTTTTTGGGCATCAAGCACCACAATACGCCCAATGTCACCGTTAAATACATCTTTATCGTAATTATTACGTATTTGCATAACTTTATCATCAAGATAAAATATTTTTTCCCCGCGCTGAATTTTCTCTCCCTTATTGAGCATAAGCGTTGCTTGCAAAAGCGTATTCAAATTTCCCGACCCCACTGCCCCTCTATGCATGGGCGTCAACACTTGAATATCTTCCACAGGATGTAAACCAAAACGGCGTGGAATATGATTTTTTACCAAATCCGCCACCATAGCCGCCACCTGCTCAGGGTTATCTTGACGTATAAAATAAAAATCCGACAGACGATCTTTATTAGACTCTAAACACGGCACTTCACCGTGATTAATGAGGTGTGCGTTACGAATAATTTCACTTTGGGCAGATTGACGAAAAATTTCTGTCAACTCCACCACAGGCACAGCCCTAGAAGCAATAATATCCTTTAAAACATTGCCAGGCCCCACCGAGGGCAGTTGATGTACATCCCCCACTAAAACGATGGTTGCCCCAAAGGGTGCGGCTTTGAGCAAGTGGTAAAACAACATGGTATCCATCATGGACGCTTCGTCCACAATGAGCAAGGAACAGGCTAAAGGATTATCTTCATTGCGCGCAAAGCCGTCTTCACCAGGGTTGTATTCCAATAAGCGATGAATGGTTTTGGCTTCGCGCTCTGTGGCTTCTGCCATACGCTTTGCCGCTCGACCTGTGGGCGCCGCAAGAAGTATTTTTGCTTTAACATTATTAAAAAGCTTAATAATAGCCTCAATAATGGTGGTCTTTCCTGTGCCTGGTCCTCCAGTTAAGACCATCACTTTAGACTTTGCCGCTGTAAGCACAGCTTGCGCTTGTTCTTCTGCCAAAGTAATTGGCAAGGAGGCAATGGCATCATCCACCAGGGCTTGCGGATTTTCAAAACGTACAGATTTAGGCGAAGAGACAAGACGCTTTAAATAATAGGCTATTTTACTTTCATAATGATAATAACGCGAAAGAAATACCCCCACTTCACCCTGCATATCTTCACACACAATACGGTCTTGTTCCTCTATGGAGGCAATAGCCTCTTCCACAAGGTCATAAGGAATTTCAAGGCTTTCAGAGGTAAGGGCTACCAATTTATCTTGCGGCATATAGACATGCCCATCGTCATTACACTTTGTCAACGTGTATAAAAGCCCCGCTTGCGCACGAAGGGGGCTTTCCATACTAAAGCCTAATTTTTGCGCCGCTTTATCGGCAGATATAAAACCAATACCGCGTATATCCATTGCCATGCGGTAGGGATTTTCTTTAATAATATCTAAAGATTCCGAGCCATAATGTTTGAAAATACGCACAGCATAGTTAGCAGTGATACCGTAAGGCTGTAAAAAAATCATTAATTCACGAATACCGCGATGTTCCACCCAACCTTTCACAATACTGGCATAATTTTTCTTGCCAATGCCTTTAATGTCACGCAATTTTTCTGGTTCTTCGTCCAAGACGCGAATAGTATCTGTGCCAAAAGCGTTGACAATGCGGGTTGCCATGCTTTCCCCCACGCCCTTGAGCAGTCCAGACCCCAAATACAAACGAATGCCTTCGGTGGAAGCTGGCATAACTTCTTCAAAACTTTCCATGTGTAATTGACGCCCAAAGCGCGCATTATTCACCCATTTACCGTGAACTTTCAACTGTACGCCCGCTTGAGGTTCCAACATATGCCCCACCACGGTGACACCATCTTTGCCGTCTTGCACTACAGCCTTTATGACCGTATAGCCATTTTCCGCATTATGAAAAATAATACGTTCCACGCTGACCGTCATAGATACGGCGTCGCTGTCTTGTAAAAGAGGCATATCCATTTTATTCACTTCCCAAACGACGTTGCATGAGCAATGCGTCGGCAAGGGCTAAGGCTGTCATGGCTTTCAGCACAGGAACCACACGCGGAATGGCGCAAATATCATGCCTTCCGCCCACACGTAATTCTGTAGCCTCACCTTCTTGGGTCACAGTGCGCTGGGCAAGGGCGATGGATGGAATGGGTTTTATGGCAGCGTGCAGTACAAGGTCTTGCCCTGAAGAAATACCGCTCAAAATACCACCTGCATTATTACTGGCAAAGGTGGGAGGCGTTCGCGTAAGAATAGCGTCATTATTTTCCGAACCCAACATACGCGCCGCCGCAAATCCAGCGCCAATTTCCACACCTTTCACCGCTCCCACACTCATAAGTGCCGCCGCAAGCATGGCGTCTAACTTTTGGAAAACAGGCTCGCCCAAACCAGCAGGCATATTATGCGCCTCAATACGCACAATACCCCCAAGGGTATCTCCATCGGCACGCACTTTGGCCACACGCTTTTGCCATGCATCTATAATTATGTCATGCGCCGCAAAAAAATCACGCTGTTCAGCCCCTTTCATATCTAGGGGCAAAAAGCTTTCGCCCATATCTTCCAAACCAATGCCGCCTATTTCCACTGTAGCCGCCAAAATTTCTATGCCCGCAGAAGCTAAAAGCGCCTCGGCTATGGCTCCCCCTGCCACACGCGACAAGGTTTCTCGCGCAGAAGAACGCCCACCTCCGCGATAATCACGCGTGCCATACTTAGCTTCGTAGGATATATCCCCGTGCCCAGGGCGATACGTATGCGCCAATGCGCCGTAATCTCGCGAGCGCTGATCTTCATTATAAACCACAAAAGCAATGGGGGTGCCAGTGGTTTTTCCGTTAAAAACACCAGATAAGAGAGCTACGCTGTCTTTTTCTTTACGGTTGGTACCAGCCAAAGCATCAGCTCCCGTTAAGCCTCCAGGCCTACGACGATTGAGGCGTTCTTGGATAAAAGCCTCATCCAAATCAAGACCTGCAGGACAACCGTCCACAATGCCACCAAGTCCCACGCCATGCGACTCACCAAAGGTCGTTAAGCGAAACACATGCCCCCAGCTACTTCCAACCATACTATACCCTTTCTCTCTTCTCAAAAAATACTACAGAAATATGAAATTTTATAAACGTCTTTACTCGCTACGCCAACCCGAATACCTCAGCGCAACACTATATATATTTTCCACCACTTGAGCAATGGGAAGAGAGGCGTCTACCATACTATGCGCCGTCCCTTCATACAAAGGGAGTCGCTCTTGCAATACGGCACGCACTTCTGACGCCACATCTTGCCCTGTAAGAGAAGGTCTTTGCGCCTCCTGAGGATTATGCACTAAACGCTGCACAAGCATCTTTTCTGGCACATGTAAAAAACACACAAGCCCCTGTTCTCGCATATAGGCGCGATTTTCTGGAGCAAGCACCATACCGCCCCCCGTTGCCAACACAAGATGTTGACTCTTATTTTCTTGCACACAGGCTTGCAAAGCGGCGCTTTCTGCCGCACGAAAAGCTTGCCAGCTCTCACGTGCCACCATGTCTGCCACAGAACACCCCAAACGCTCTTGCACAACAGCATCTGTGTCCATAAAATGCCAATCCAGACGCTTAGCCACACGTAAGCCCACGGTGCTTTTTCCGCACCCACGAGCCCCAATAAGAAAAAGAATTTTTTGCACGCTGTTATAACCTTTGCCAGATACCCAAGCATATAGTGTTTTTACCAAGAATACTTTCTGTATACAAAGCATAACAGGTATACTTGAAAAAGAAAATGCCAAATATTCCTCCTTTTTTCTTCATTTTTATAATAAATCTCCCCTTGAAAAAAAGTATTACGTGGTAATTTATTATAGTATGTTAAGCGAGACAAATACGCTTTAAGAAATATGTTTTTCTGGTACTCAAACAAAAAACAAAGAAAACATAGCACATTGCATGCTAGAACAGGACAGAAAATTCTACAAAACACCTCAACCTAGTAAATAACATTTCCTCAAAAAAGTTGTATTGAAGCTATTTACGAAAATGGAAAAGACGCGTATAAAAAGTTTTGGCTTACACAAGTACGTATGCACACACTATAAACACTCATTGAGTAAACAGCACAATTAACAAGAAATAGCGAAATTTATGCAAAAAAAATCTCCACTTATATTAGGTATCGCAGGTTTTGGCACCGTTGGAACAGGTGTTGTTCGAACATTAACAGAGAATGCTGAACTCATTGAGCAACGCATAGGACGCTCTATTATCATCAAGAGCATCTTAGTACGCGACACAAGCAAGGTACGCTCTTGCCCCTTACCAAGTAATACCACACTTGTAAGTGACCCTCATGCTCTTACTGACGACCCAGAAATCAATGTTATTGTTGAACTTATGGGCGGTATTGAAGCACCCAGCGCATTTATTTCTCGCGCTCTTGATAATGGAAAACATATTGTCAGCGCCAACAAAGCACTTTTAGCTGAAGCAGGTACGGAGCTTTTCCGCAAAGCAGAAGAAAAAGGGCTTTGTCTCTTGTATGAAGCAAGTATTGCTGGCGGTATTCCCATTGTGCAAACCTTGAAAGAAAGTCTTGCAGGCAATGCCATCAACTCCCTTGTGGGTATCTTAAACGGCACAAGCAACTATATTCTTTCAGAAATGACCTCTGCAGGTCTTGATTTTAACACGGCTCTTGATGCAGCCCAAGAGCTTGGCTATGCCGAAGCAGACCCCACCCTTGATATTGACGGGCATGACGCGGCACACAAGCTTGTGCTCCTTATTCGTCTTGCCTATGGTGTGGAATATCCTTACACAAAACTGCCTGTACACGGCATACGCCATATGCATAAAATGGACATTGCCATTGCCCGCGAATTTGGCTACCGCATAAAACTTCTTGCACAAGTGCATTGTGTTAACGGCGCCTTAGAAGCCGGCGTCTTCCCTACCCTTGTACACCACCGTTTCCTTATTTCCAATGTGGGCGGTTCGTATAATGCCGTGCGCATTGAGGGCAATGCTGTAGGTTCGCTCTTTTTACACGGTCGCGGCGCTGGAGACCTTCCCACAGCTTCCGCTGTAGTGGCAGACATTCTCACTGTTGCCCGTGACGCTGCACCCAACAACACAGGCTTTGTAAAACAAGTTTTAGAACATGCGCAAATTCTCCCTCCCAGTGAAGCCACATCTTGCTATTATGTGCGTGTTATGGTGAACGATTCTTCAGGCGTTTTGCGTGATATAGCCGGTATTATGGCAGCACAAAACATAAGCATTGCGCAAGTTATTCAAAAACCAGAAGAAGAAGGCGGCGTGCCTCTTATTTTCATGACACACAGCGCGTGTGCTTCTTCTATGGAACAAGCGCTTAAAAACATTGAATTAGAAAAGTATTTATTATCGCCTTCGGTATGTTATCGCGTTTTACAATAGTACAGAGAACGTTGTTTACTTATATATTTTTCATGCAAAAATTTCTTTGTTGTCGTAAAAAACTCAGAGGGGGAACCCCAACATGCAAGATAATTTTTTAACTAAAATAAGCCATGAGGTTCGGACCCCTATTAATGCTATTATTGGTCTTGGCTTTTTGTTCCAACAAACACGCCTTGAAGACCAACAGCGCAAGTATTTAACCACAATTATTGACTCTGCGCAAAACCTCTTGGAAACTTTCCAAAGTATTTTGGATTATACCACCACGGAAGAAGGCGCTCTTGCCTTAAATATTCTTCCTTTTGAGATAGAAACCTTGGTGGAAAACGTAAGAAATACCACAGAATTACGTTGCCAAGAAAAAGGCTTAACCTTTACGCTCACCAAAGCAGACAATGTGCCCTCTTCACTTATGGGAGACTCCATTCGTATTTCACAAACATTGCGCAATATAGTGAACAATGCCGTGAAATTTACGCATACAGGTGACGTAAAGATACATATTGACATGGCTGACAGCCAAAAAACTGTGCTTCGCTTTCGTGTAACCGATACGGGTATCGGTATTCCTGAAGAGTATAAAGAAGATATATTTACACCCTTTATGCAAGTGGACAACTCACACACGCGTAACTATGGCGGCCCAGGGCTTGGTCTTGCCACATGTATGCAGCTTGTGAAAGCTATGGAAGGAACCATTCAGGTAGCGCCTAACACGGCCAATCCTTCAGGCGGCAGTATTTTCACAGTGACACTTCCTTTAGCTCCAGCACCGGAAAAAGTTATTGTCAAAGAGACGCCTTTAACAGGCAAAAAGATTTTGGTAATGGATTTTGACCCATTACGTAAGCAAGTTATCAACAGCTCCATGCTGAGTTTGGGATTGGAAACCACCACCTGTGACGATCCAGAAAAAGCTATGGAAATGCTTTCTACAGCTGACGACATTGACAACCCTTACAGCTTTATTGCTATGGCTTGGCAAATGCCCACACAAGATAGCCTAGAGACATCTAAATATATTACCGAAATGTCTTTAAAGCATCCGCATCCTATGATGGTTCTTTATTCCAATTATGAACTTGACGACATGCAACAAACTGCTGAAGAGGCTGGTTTTTTTGCCTTTGTACAAACGCCCACATCCACAGAAGCTTTGAGCGACATATTACATGATGCTCTGAAAAAACAGCAAGAAATTATAGCCGCCAGCGCCGCTGAAGCTGAAGTTTCAGAGGAAGAAGAAGGTCCTGTGCATATTCTTTTGGTTGAAGACAATGAAATCAACCAAGAAATTGCCTATGAAGTTCTTATCTCTGCGGACTATACGGTAGATATTGCCAACAATGGGCAAGAAGCTGTAGACGCTGTGGAAGCAAAAAAATACAATCTTATTCTTATGGACATTCAAATGCCTGTGCTTGACGGGCTTGAAGCCACCAGACGCATACGCACGGCGGGGCATAAAATGCCCATCATTGCCATGACAGCCCACGGCATGGCAGACGATAAAGAAACCTCTCTTTCTGCCGGTATGAATGCCCACTTGACCAAGCCTTTGGAGCCCATGGCGCTCTTTTCTACCATAAGCTCACTCTTGCCCTCAACGATAACCAGTACCAAAAAAGAAGCACCCGCTGAAAAAGTGGAGCATGTGCGCCGTGAAAAATTGCCTGATCATTTAGCCGGCTTTAACTTGACCAACGGTTTAGCTACGGTGGCGGGCAATGAAAGTCTTTATATCGGCTTATTGCGTAAGTTTGCTGACCGTTATGCCACCATCAACGATGATATCAGCGCATGCTTAAAAAACAATAAAATTCAAGACGCTGTGCGTCACGCGCACACTATTCGCGGTATTGCCGCCAACCTTGGCGCAGAAGAGCTAGCCTCTGCCGCAGAAACGCTGGAAAAAGCCATTGTGCAATCTCCTGCCATGACCACGCCTTTATTACGTACCTTGGTTGTGCGCTTAACAGAAGCCGTTACCGCCATTCATACGCACTTAGGCTCTTCCTCTTCTGCTGTGGATACACAAGCCAGCCTCACCATTGAGCAATGCCTCAACCGCGCTGAACGCGCAGACGCGGCGCTCAGGCTTATAAATGCCATTACCCATATGGAACAAGATTGGGGACATGCCACAGAAATAGTAGAATATCTCACAACACGTCTGCGTCAAACAGAAGTGGAACACGATTTACAGATTTTAAAGCAATCTATTGAAGATTTTGAAGTAGCAAAAGCTCAAGAGCTAGCCTCTAAAATTCACAAAATACTCAATATTTAAAACATAATGAGGTCACACTCCTCTACGCTGAAAAAGATTTCCACAAAGT
>CAYJFR010000036.1:9684-15158 GCA_964369335.1 uncultured Desulfovibrionaceae bacterium
TCAACCTTACACGCTTCTCCCCTAAAAATATGCCACCAAAATTTTTATATAAGGACTTTATTCATAAACATCAAAAACTGGTTGACGGTTTTTGGGCGTGGGTGGGATCATCACTGTGCTTACTCTGCATTGCCTTGCTTGATGAGTATTATTTTCAAGTGCAATACGATATTAATTTGCTCATGGCATCTTTTGGTGCTTCAACAGTACTTGTTTTTGGCGCACATACCAGCCCCCTAGCACAGCCGCGTAATGTTATTGGGGGGCATTTTATCTCTGCCATAGCCGGCGTCACCTGCCAAATTTTTCTAGGGCATTTTCCTACCCTTGCCATATGCACTTCTGTTTCCTTAGCCATTTTACTTATGACCTTAACCAAAACCTTGCACCCGCCTGGGGGCGCCACAGCGCTTTTGGCTGTAGTTGGTGACGTTTCCGTAAAAAAACTGGGCTATCTCTATGCAGTAACACCTTGCCTTGTGGGCGCAACCATTGTGGTCACTATGGGAGTTTTTCTCAGCTATGCCACAGGCAGGCGGCACTATCCTCTCAAATGGTGGTAAATAAAAAAGCTCCAAGACCATAGGCCTTGGAGCTTTTTTATATAGATTTAGGTAAAATCTTATTTATACCCAAGCATGGCAAGTTGCTCGTCGGTATAGTTGAAACGAGTGCGCATACATGTTTTAAAGTAATCATTATGCACAGGATTCATAGGGTCAATAGTGCTGTTGGTCATGTCTTGCGCTTGCTCAAAGCACTCTGCTTTAGCAGCTTCTACGTCATGAGGCTGCATGCTGGCGCTTTGTTGTGCGGCGCAAGCGCCAAGTAAGGCTGTCATCACTGTTAAACTTGCTAATAAAAATAATGATTTCATTGTTCTCTCCTTATTTTGAATGTCAAACATTCACATAGTATAAAATACATCATACATTGGCAGGCTAATCTTCTCATATGAAAAGCTGATCAACTATGTATTAATAAAAAATTTATTACGTCCGCCAGACTTTGCCTTATACAAACATTGATCGGCAATAGACATGGGAACTTTGGGGTCAACAATTTCACTGCCCGAATACACACCCAAACTCAAAGTCAAATAAATTTTCTCAGAGCCAAAGCAAAAAGGCGTCTCTTGAATGTTTGCCCGAATACGCTCGGCAGCCACTTCAGCTTCAACGCTATTACAGTGCGGCATAACAATCATAAACTCTTCGCCTCCCCAACGGAAAAGCAAATCACCTATACGGATATGGCGTTGTAATTGTGTTGCCAAATGCTTCAACACTTCATCGCCCAAATCATGCCCAAAAGTGTCATTAATGCGCTTAAAATGGTCAATATCCACAAGAGCTACAGCATAATCACGCCCACTGCGTTGAGCATTGGCCATAACCCACTCTAAAAACTTGTCAAAATATCTTCTGTTGCCCAAACCTGTCAAAGGGTCGGTTAAAGAGGTTTGCCCAATATGCATAACAGCATTTTGCAAAGCCTTATAGGTTCTTGAGCGTGCATACTCCACACAAGCCACCACAGCAAAACAGCCTGTCATGGTGGTTAAAAGGCGCAATTGCATACCTAATTCTACAGGATTTTCCACTAAATTACTCAAAGGCGTAAAGAAAAACATCATGAGCATGCTAATGAAAAAGACAAATAAAATACTTCCCTTACGCAACCCTGCCGTCAAAATAACCGTGGGGGGCATCATATTTATCCATAGCAAAGAGCGATGGTCTGAGCTTTGATCAGAAAATATAATATAAAAACCAAGAAGCATGAGCGTTGTCCATAACAACACAGAAATAAAAGACTCATACCCTTTTTTAAAATACAGGAAAATAAGGGAGCCTGCACCTAAAGCACACGTGGTAAGAACAGGATATAAAAATATTACACTTCCTTCAAAGAAGTTCATAATAAGGCTTACAGCAGAACAAAAAAACACCATACAGCCTAGAACATAGACCCTAAAGCGCTCAAAAGCGTCTTGCGTAAAGCGAAGCGGGAGGGAGCCTTCATACTTTCCTGCAGTCAGACTGAAAAAATCCGCGACATCATACGCATTATCAGTATTTGAATTATCTTTACTATATGACATGTGGGTCTCAACTCTCAAAAAATATGCTTACTAAAAAAATACGCTCGCCCAAAAATATGCTCGCATAAATACTGTATACATTTCGCATACATCGTGCCCTAATGAGGGCATGTTATCGAAAAAAAACAAGCTTGTCCACTGTAAGTTTCTGCAAAGAAAAGATTTTTTCTTTAAGTGGCTTTTCTTAGTAAAATAGTGTAATATTCATGAAAAAACAGCGTTTAATATCTCATTTTACGTATTTGCTCGGAAGTGTATCCATACCGAGTTTGCATGCACATAGTAAAATAACTATCCCAATATACATTATCAGAGGAATGCGGCGGGTCCACAATGGAATTGGCATCTTCTATACAGTCTTTTTTGGCATCGCGTAAACGGCTTTCTTCGTAACTCATCATACCTTTTTCTTGTACTGCACACCCTGCCAATAAAGAAAATAAACATAAAAAGCACAGCATATATTTCATATATCAATTCCTTTCACAAATTCTTAGCATATGTTATGCATCTTCCTTGGCTTTGCGATGATTTTGTAAAGCGTCAATGGGTATTTTGGTATTATAGCCCATCATACTGGCTATGGCCACTAAAGTACCGCCAATATCAGTAACGCGCACTTCATATACACCCAAGGTCTTTCCACAGCGCACCTTTGTCGCCACAGCCTCTAAAGGTCCTGTACGCCCAGCTTCCAAAAAATTAATAGAAGATTGTGCCGTCACAAAAAACTGCCCCGAAGCGTGTGCCACTGCCGCAAAAGCCATATCTACCAAGGAATAAATGGCGCCGCCGTGCGCATTACCCATACCATTACGATGCATCTCTGTTAAAGGCATACGCGCCACAGCGTGACTGTCACTCACTTCCACAATGGATATTTCCAAACGTGTGGCAAAAGTGTCACTATCATGAAAATAGGCATTCAGCGTTTCAGCGTCCACAAGAGCAGTTCCTTTGATCTTCATACAACACCTCTGTATAAGTAAGTTATGGCTATGTTAAGAGCTATAGCTCAAGAAATTCTTCCTCTGTATACACAGTAAAACCCGCTTCACAAAGCATAGCGGCCCATACGCCTTGCCCTGACACCAGCTTTTTTGAAAAAGACCCGTCATACACGCCCTTCGCTCCACACGAAGGTGAGCGGCTTTTTATAACAGCCACCTTACACCCTGCTTCAAGGGCAAGTGCCAAAGCCTTTTGCGCCCCTAAAACAAAATCCACCGTCACATCCTGCCCTGTTTTTGTGTGTACCAAGAGCTTACCTTCCTTTGCCGCGCAAGAACATATTTCGCTAGGTGCGCGCGGTGTAGGTAAGCCTCCCAAAACTTCAGGGCATACAGCTAATGCCTCGCCTTGCTCTACCAAAGCACGCACAGGCTGGCACAAATTACTTGTCCCGTCATAGCGGCAAGGCTCTCCAGCTAAGCAAGCACTTACAACAAAGCGTTTCATAAAAAAAGCGCACCTTTTCTACCAAAATGTCTCAAGTGGTAAAAACTTCAAACCTCCGCACAAAGTACAGAGGTTTGAAGGGTATATACACAATCTAGCGCGCATAGATAGGCACTAGGATTTCCACAAAAACACTAGAAGCGATTAATGCGTTTTCTCCGAAGAGCTGTCGGCATCACGCCGTAAAGACATATATAAAGGTCGTGTGTTACTGCGACCGCTGAAAATTTCCTCAGGGCTTGCGGCTAAAGCATGGGGCAAAACTTCGTCCACATGCTCCACAAAAATAACCTCAAGGTCTTGCAACACTTCATCGGGTACTTCTTTCAAGTCTTTCTCATTGTCTCGCGGCATAATCACCTTGGACAAACCAGAGCGACGAGCGGCTAAAAGCTTTTCGCGCAAGCCACCAATGGGCAGTACACGACCACGCAAAGAAATCTCCCCTGTCATGCCCACATCATTACGAACAGGAATACCAAGCAAGGCAGAAGTGATGGAGGTGGCAAGAGTAATACCAGCCGAAGGGCCGTCCTTAGGCGTAGCGCCCGAAGGTACGTGCACGTGAATGTCTACCTTACGATAAAAACGAGGTGACAATCCTAAAATATCCGCACGAGAACGCACATAGGACAAGGCAGCCTTGGCAGATTCTGTCATGACGTCGCCCAACTGCCCTGTGGTTGCCACATGCCCAGAACCGGGCATAAGGCTTGTTTCCACCATAAGAATATCACCGCCGCGCTGATTATAGGCAAGGCCTATGCACACGCCCACTTGCGCTTCTTTTTCTCTTTCGTCGTGACGATATTTTTTCACACCCAAAAAGTCTGGTAATTGCGCCGTGTCAATGTCCACGCACATATCCATATCGTCTTTTTCCACCAATTTAATGGCAGTTTTACGGCAAAGGGCAGCAAGTTCACGCTCAAGATTACGCACACCAGCTTCACGTGTATAATTGCGGATAATTTGCACAATGGCATCATCAGTCACAGTCAAATTCTTTTCTTGAAGCCCGTGCTCTTTAACCTGCTTAGGCAAAAGGAATTGACGCGCAATATGTACTTTTTCTGTTTCTAAATAGCTATTCAGCTCAATAATTTCCATACGGTCTTGTAAAGGTACAGGAATAGTATGCAAAGAGTTAGCTGTAGTGATAAAGAAAATCTTAGACAGATCATAATCTAAATCAAGATAGTGATCCATAAAAGTATTGTTTTGCTCAGGGTCAAGCACTTCAAGCAAAGCCGCCGCTGGATCACCGCGGAAATCTGCACTCATTTTGTCGATTTCGTCAAGGCAGAACAGAGGATTGTTAAATTTCACACGTTTCAAAGATTGTAAAATCTTCCCCGGCAAAGCGCCCACATAAGTACGTCTGTGCCCACGGATTTCAGCTTCGTCACGCACACCGCCCAAGGACAAGCGCACAAAGTCACGCCCTGTAGCTGCTGCTACAGATTTAGCCAAAGAGGTTTTACCCACTCCAGGAGGGCCCACAAGGCACAAAATAGGCCCTTTCAAAGCACCAGAAAGCTTTTGCACAGCTAAATATTCTAAAATACGCTCTTTGGGCTTTTCTAAACCAAAATGGTCATTGTCCAAAATTTCTCGCGCATTTTGAATGTCCATGTCCACATCTTTCAACGTGTTCCATGGCAAATCTGCTAACCAGTCAACATAGTTACGCAAAACAGTATACTCGGCAGAAGAGGTAGACATGCCTTTTAATTTGCGCAAAGAATGCAAAGCTTTTTCGCGTGCTTCTTCCGGCATGGAGCGCTCTTTAAATTTCTGCTCCAATTCCACCAATTCCGCTTGTGGGTCATCATCACGACCCATTTCTTTATTAATGGCCTTAATTTGCTCATTCAAATAATAGTCACGCTGATTGCGCTCCATTTGTGTG
>CAYJFR010000037.1:0-12860 GCA_964369335.1 uncultured Desulfovibrionaceae bacterium
CTAAATACCACCAGTCACACTGATATGATGCAACATTTTCCCCAATACGGCAGGAATATCCATATCTGACGTGTCTATAATAATAGCCGTAGGCGCAGGGCATAAAGGCGCAATGGCACGATTACGGTCAAGACTGTCGCGCTGACGGATTTGTTCTGTCAGTTGCATAAGGTCAACCACTTCGCCTTGTTCTTCTAGTTGGCGCATACGGCGCACAGCGCGGATTTCTGGCGTAGCGTCAAGAAAGAATTTGTAACGCGCTGCAGGAAAAACCACGGAACCCATGTCACGACCTTCTGCCACAAGGGCTGTGTGCTCTCCTAAGGCTCTTTGAGCGCTTTTAAGTATATCGCGTATGACGGGTATGGTTCCTAGACGTGATGCCAAAGCGCCCACTTCTTCTGTACGGATTTCACTGCCGATGGGGTTGTTATTGCAAAAAAGCATGGTGTTAGCCCCACTACCAGAGAGGGTAAAAGACCACTGTTCGCATATTTCTTGTAAAGCTTCTGGTGAATGCTTTTGCGCATCTTCACCAAGCTTTAAGGCAAGACAACGAAACATGGCGCCCGTGTCCATATAGGCTATGGAAAGATGGGCGGCAAGGGCACGTGCTAAGGTGGATTTTCCCACACCAGCAGGGCCGTCAATGGTCACAATGGGCTGTAGGGCTGTATTAGTCATGCGCTTGTAAAACCTCAGCGAAAGCCTGTAAAAATGCCTTATTGTCGTGTTCTGTGCCTACAGTAATACGGCAAAGATGGGGTAAGTCGTAGCTTTTTAGAGCGCGTATAATGAAACCTTTGTATAAAAGGGCTTCAAATATTTGAGCAACTTCTTTACCTTGAGGGGGAGCAAACATGAGAAAGTTGGCATGGCTTTGCCATATCTTACACCCTAGGGCGCGCAAACCGACGCTGAGCTGTTCACGCCCTTGACGCGCTACTTTAAGGCTTTCTTGGTAAAAGACCACATCCTCAAGAGCTGCCATGCCAGCCTCTTCTGCCAAGATATTCACTGAAAAAGGTAAGCGTGTACGCCAAAGATATTGCGCCAAAGCCTCTGGAAGTATGGCATAGCCTAAGCGTATACCTGCAAGCCCGTAACTTTTGGAAAAAGTGCGCAAAAAGACCATATTATCACGCACATTTTTTTGTGCTAGGAGAGAATATTGCTCTTCGTCGGTAAAGTCCATATAGGCTTCATCAATAACTAAAAGGCATTGTTCAGGTAAGGCCTCAGCAAGGGAAAGCACGTCTTGTGCCTTGGGACAATAACCGGAAGGATTGTCGGGCGTTGTAATAAAGACAATTTTTGTTTGCTTATCCACAAGCTGTAAGAGAGCGTCAAAAGGCATGGAAAAATCTTCAGCCAAAGGTGCTTGTCGCAACTCTAAACCGCAAATATGCGCTTGAACGCTGTACATACCAAAGCAAGGCTTAAAGCAGACAATGTTGTCTTGCCCTTGAGTGGCACGCACGCGCATAAGCAGATCTATAATTTCGTCGGAACCGTTGCTCACAATAATATTGGACTCTGCCACGCCGTGTTTTTGTGCAAGGGCTTTCACAAGGCGAGGATTACCGCCTTGAGGGTAGCGAAAAACCGTGCCCGCTGTTTTGCGTAAACGCTCTTGCACCAAGGGGGATACGCCAAGGGGATTTTCGTTGCTTGCCATTTTTAAAATACTTTCACATCCGTAACGGGTGCGAATATCTTCAATACTCAGACCGGGAACATAGGCGGTTAAGGCTTCAATTTCTGGACGAACGCATTGCGAGGGGTGGTCTTTAAACATAATAAACCTATTTAGTTATGATAAGATATGATAAATAAAAGGACTGCTGCCAAAGCAACAGCCCTTCACAGTAAAACAATATGTTATGTGATATTATTCAGGGCGAATAGTCATCACAGGTTGGGAAGCGTTTTTAACCACATTTTCGGCTACAGAACCAAAGAGCATACGGTCGATGCCTTTACGTCCGTGCGTGCCCATAATAATGAGGTCAGCGTTTTCTTCCTCAGCTTTTTTGACGATTTCTTCAGCGGCATAACCTACAAGCACATGCCCTTTGGCGTTAACGCCGGGGAAGTTTTCTGAAACAAAGGTGTCCATGGATTTTTCTGCACCAGAAACAATTTCACCCACAAAATTTTCAATGGTATTGGGTGGTACGTGAAAGCCCACGTACTGACTGAGTGAAGGTGCAGCGTACACAACAACCACTTCAGCATTGCTCATTTTGGCAAAGGTTATGGCGTATTCAGCAACGGTCTTGCTGTGACCAGATAAGTCAACGGCGCAAACTATTTTCTTTATCTCTCTCATGATGTCCCCCCAGATAGGTGTTATGGAAACACTGAAATTCTATGTAAGCAGTGTTTCCTTAGGTTTTTCATGTTAAAATACGTCGTAAATCAATATACCTTGTTTTGACGTAATAGACAAGCTTTGTTATGAGAGGTATACGCTTTGATGATATTTTTTTATAAAAGGGAAAAATTTTCCTCTAAAGTTTTTAATTAATCAATTATATATGTGCTTTAGTGTTTTTGGCTTGTTATGGCAAAGTTTTTGCATGATATAGGCAAACACCAAGGTTTGGAGGCGATATGAATATACGCACAGAAAACATTGATGCCTTGCTTTCGCAGAAGGAACTTCAGGCAAAAAAGTCGGCAAGTGCCAAGAATAGCACAGGCTCTAACTTTGCTGAGGCTATTGCAGGACAGGCTACCCTTGGTGATGCAGTTGGAAGCGTAACGCAAAATGCATCTCCACTGGGCGTACAACCAAGTGTTGTGCAACAAGTGCTTGTGCAAAATGCGGCAAATGTTGCCGCGTCGGATACGCTTAGCCCTACAGATAAAGTGCTCAATCAGGCTTCAGGCGCTTTGGATATGTTGGAGTCTTATGCCAGTACACTGCGTAAGCCAGAGGGTAAAGGAAATTTGCGCGAAGCCTATTCACTCTTAGAGGGGATAGAGTCGCAAGTGTCAGCTTTAAAGAAAGAATCTAAAGAGACTCTTGAGCAAAATCCTGAATTGGCAAGCCTTGTAAATGAATTAGAGGTTATGAGCGTTACGGAAAAAATGAAATTTAATCGTGGCGATTATGTAGCTTAGAAACAGGGATGCCTTAAAACGCCGTACTTTGCGGCGTTTTTTTTATAAAAAAACCATCTATCTTAGGTGGTTTTTCTATTTTTATAGTGAAAAAAATACAAAAAATTCACTCTTGAGAGTGAGACTTTTCTGTAAAAGCAAATGTTTGCCAATGACGCAAGTTTTTGTTACTCTTATTAGGTTCATGGGATTTTCATCCTAGTAAAAATATCAACAGTAGGGGCTGCTATGCAATTTGATTCGAATAACAATCCAAGCGATGACGACGACGATGTTATTGATCTTACTGAAATCATAGAAAAAGGTAATTCTCAAAGCGCGCCTGCACCATCTGCTTCACAAGATGTTTTTGGAGCTGGTGCCAATACCCAAAAACCAGAAGCGCCTGCTGAGATGGAGATGGACTTGGACGCGCTTTTGGCACAAATGGACAGTGATGGTGGTTTTTCGCATTTGGAAGAAGCCGTAGCCGCCGCCGATGAGGCCGCCGCTGAAGCTGCCGCCGCCGCTGCCGCTGAAGCCGCCGCGCAAGAAGTTGTGGCTGGCGTACCGTCTTTTGATACCGATGACGGGCTAGGTGACAGTTTTGATGATGACGGTGCTGATAGTGGTGAAAATTTACCGGATATGGCAGATATTGACGCCTTACTTGCTGATATGGATATGCCAGAACAGCCTGCTGACGCCGTTGTCAAAGCGCCCAGTGTCGCATCTGGTGCAGCTTCTGGTGCAGCACAAGAGCCACAGCCGCAAAAATCCGCCAATGAGGTGGATGCGGAGATGGACGCTTTACTAGAAAGCATTTTAGACGACAAGCCTGCTAAAGCTCCTGTAAAAGCCCCTGCCAAAGCTCCCGCGCCAGACCCTGACGAAGTTTCTTCGGCTATGGATGATCTTTTTGACAGCGTGGCGCAAACAGCGGGTGTTGTGGAAGATCCTGTGCCTGGGGCTACTGCACAAAATGACACATCTACTGCTTCTGTTGCGCAACAAGCTTCTAGTGGTGATGATGATTTTGACGCCTTGTTTGATGAGGTGAGCAAAGCGCCTATGGATGAGCCCACAGCGGCGCCAAAAGCGTCACCAGAAGCAACACCAGAAGCGCCGTCTTCCGAACCTTCTGAAGACGAAGTCTTAGATATGCTTTTTGAAGCTGGCGTTGCTCCTGAGCCTAAGGCTACACAAAAGCCTAAGACGGGACCTGTTATTACACAAAAGTCAACGCCTGTAGTTGCGAAAAAGCCAGCGCCTGAGTCGGTGTCTGTGGCGGATATGGACGATATATTTGGTTCTGCCGCTCCCTCTGCGCCTACTGCTACTGCGCCTTCTACACCTGCGGAACATGTGCCTTCACAGCAAGTCAAAGACCTAGAAGAGCGTCTTCGCTTGTTGGAAGAACATATGGCTTTGCGTCTTGATGAAGTGGAGAAAAAGAGCAGTGACGATGTGCAAGGCGTGCAAGTGCAAATGACAGCCCTAGAAGAGCAAATAGTCGCCCTTATGGCACGCGTAGAGCGTCTTGAAGAACAAGGAGAGTTGGCAGCACAAGAAACAGCCGCTCTTGCCGCACGTATTTCTCAAGCAGATGCGCACACTCAAAGCGCAGTAGAAGAAAATTCGGCGCAAATGGCTGTGCAGTTGGCGGACGTTGTGGAAAGATTGGCCTCTATGGAAGGGCAACAAGCAAACACCACACAAGATACGTCTTCAGCACAAGATCAAGCCTTACTTGCGGCACAAGAAACACTTCAGCAAAATATGATAAGCGTTTCGGAAAGACTTATACAGCTTGAAACCTTGGTGGAAACACATAATACAGACGCTGCGCAAAGTGATGTACAAAACACTGTGCAAAGCGCCATACATGAAGCTACTGCACAAGAAATCTCTACATTGTCCAACCGTGTGATGCAATTAGAAGCGCAAAGCGTGGCGTCACCAGTGAACCCTTTGCCCGATGTTTCAGTTCTTATACAGCGCTTGGATCAGATGGAGCAACAAGGGCAGGTTGTGGCGCGTGAAATGGCAGCACGAGATGAGGCGGCGCGCGAAGCTTTGGAAGCGTATATTGATAAGCTTGAAAGCGTAGCTAAGGAAGCCGTGGCTAAGGAAGCTGTGGCTTACGCTTCTTTGAGTGCCAGCATAGCAAATTTAGAAAATATACAGCGCAAGTACGAGGATGTCTTTTCTGGCTTTGGTGCGCGTATGAATTCTTTTGAAGAGCGTTTGCACCAGTACGAAGCGTATTTTACAGAAAATATTGAAAGAATGGCTACTCAAGCCGCCGCAAGGGTATTGCGTGAAGAAATCGCCGCCTTGCTCAGTGAGGACTAAGACTCACCATTTTATACATGGGCTTTTTTTGACCAATATAAGGGTTTTGTAAAAAATCCTTATATTGGTTGTGGAAGCTTAGCATATCAAAAGAGGGGGCGGGGGGCGACTTTCGTTCTTTCTCCCGCTCGGTACAGCCCATAGGGGGCCAAGGCCATTCCCCAAGGAGCGGGTTGTTTTACAAGACGTAGATTTTGCCATAAGTAGAGGTTGTATCATGGACAAATTACAAAAAGAGGCTTTACAAGTGGCTAAAGAGCTTGTGGCAAAATTTATTGAAACGCGGAGTATTTCACCAAGTAACTTTGCTGAAACCTTTCCCGCTGTGTATCAAGTGGTTCTCGAAACTATAACTCAAAATCCTTCTAAAAAAATATCTACGCATGACCAATAATTTAGATCAAAAAAGTGTTGAAAAGGCACATGAAAAAGCTGTGTCCACCATGTTTGGACGCATTGTTTCTTGGTATGATTTGCTCAATATGGTGCTTTCTTGCGGATTTGACAGATTATGGCGCCGCCGTTTAGTAAAAGAAGTGCGTCTTGGGCCTACTGGTCGCGTGCTTGACCTTGCAGCCGGAACCATGGATTTATCTCTTGCCATACGTAAACGCTATCCTGAGGCCATAGTACCTGCTTTGGATTTTTGCCCCCCCATGCTTTTACAAGGGCGCAAAAAATTAAAAGGCGCCAATGCCAATGCTGTATTGCCTGTGGCGGCTGATGCCAAGCGTTTACCTTTGCCAGATAACAGCGTGGATTGCATCACCATCGGCTTTGGTATTCGTAATGTTTTGCCACGTCATGAAGCTTTGGCAGAAATGGCACGAGTACTTGTGCCTGGTGGGCGTGTGTGTATTTTAGAATTTGGCTCAGGGAAAAATAGAATTTGGGGCGGTTTTTATAATTTTTATTTACGTAAAGTTTTGCCCAAAATCGGAAAGTTGTTTTCTGGCGATGAAAAAGCCTATGGCTATCTTGCTGACACCATCACTTCTTTTCCCACAGCTGTGGAACTTGAAGAAGAAATGCGTGCGGCGGGTTTTTCTTGCGCATGGCATATACCGCTCACTTCAGGCATAGTGTGCATGCATATTGGGGAAAAAAGCCGTCAAGAAAAGAGCGATTGTTAGAATAGCTCTTAGCTTGTGGCAAGCCACACAATGCCCAAACCAGACAGCAAGATAAAAAATCCCATAACGCGCAGTTGCGCTGTGGACATGGTGGCAAGAGAGAGCAAGAAGTCTCTCATGGCATTGGGGTTCAGTATCCAAGGTAAGGATTCAAAGATAAAAGCTAATCCCAAGGCAGAAAAGAAGAGTTGAGTGTCAAAGTTCATACGCTATGCATGAAATATTTTCCCAATTTTGTAAAGTGTTGATTTTTTGCTACGCAATTGTAGCGGGCAGTTTTCCTACGGATTGTCAAGAGAGTTCTTCTTGCATTTCCGTCCATTTCTTAGCATAATATAGTGCTATGCATGGTGTGAGAGCTCTGTCTTTTACCATGTAAAAAATGTGAGGCTGTAATGCATATATTATTCACGCTTGCCACTCAAGAAGAGTGGACGGCGGCAAAACCAAAATATCTTGATTCGTTACAGTCGCCTGCCGTGGAACAAGAGATACAATATTTTACAGATCAACACGAGCGTACCAACGGCGTTTTAATTACAGGCGTAGGCCCTTTGAATGCGGCGCTTGCCTTTGGTAAGGCTTTGCCTTCCATAAAGAAAAAAACTCTTGTGGTAAATATTGGTCTTGCTGGTTCTTTTGATTTAGAAAAAGCTCCTTTATGTTCGAGTTGGCGCATTACCAAAGAAGTATACCCAGAATACGGTTTAGCAACAGATAATCGTGTGGACGCGCAGGCTTTGGGTTTTCCGCAATGGAGAACACCAGAGAGCGTTGTATGGGACTCCATTAAATTGCCAGAGCTTTTGCATATAAATCCTTTACTCAGGCACTGTCCCTTACAAGGGAATGCCACTGCCTTTACCGTGGCAGGAGTAACATGTTGCCCACAACGAGCCGCGCGCCTTGCTTCTCCGTATATTGAGCCTTTGCTAGAGAATATGGAAGGTTTTTCTCTTGCTTTGGCTTGTGCTCGTTATGGAATACCTTTTTTAGAAATTCGAACGGTCTCCAATTTTGTGGGGACTCGTGACGCGGAATACCGTGATTTTGCCGGTGCGCTTGCCGCCATGCGGCCTGTTGTGGAACATTTGTTGCTGTAAGTTGGAAGTAAGATGTCAGATTTGAAAACTCGCTTGATAGATGAATTTCCGCCTATGGAGGCGGCTTTAGACAAGGCACTAGCCTTGTTGCCTCAGTCTGTAGAACCCATTGCCGCACATATTTTTGCTGCCGGTGGTAAACGTCTACGCCCCTTTTTGACAATTCTTTGCGCAAGGCTTTTGGGCTATGCAGAGGATGATATTTATGATCTTGCCATAAGTATGGAAATGCTCCATGCGGCAACACTGCTTCACGACGATGTGCTGGACGACGCTGATTCTCGACGCGGTAGCCCTTCGGCGCACACGGTTTTTGGCACTACCAATACTATTTTGGCAGGAGACGCCATTTTAGCCGCCGCCAATTTGCTTGTGGCAAGTTATGGTGATGTGCGCTTGTGTCGTTGCTTTTCTGAGGCAACCATGCAAACGGCGTCAGGCGAGATTTTAGAAATTCAATATTTACGCAATATTGAGCAAGAAGCACATATATATGAGCAAATTGTGCTTGGCAAAACAGCGTGGCTTTTGCGGGCTTCTTGCACTATGGGTGCTTTGCGCGCCGCCGCCAGTGAAGCAGAGTTGGAAGCCTTAGCTGTGTATGGGCAAGAGCTGGGTATGGCCTTTCAAATGGTGGATGATGCCTTGGATTTTGCTCCTGAGGAGCTCACAGGCAAACCCACAGGCGGAGATTTATGTGAAGGAAAGTTGACACCGCCCATACGACTGTATAGAGAGTCCCTACAAGGGGAAGCCAAAGCGGCATTTGACGCTGCCTTTGTGGCGGGAGAATTTTCCGCCGCCGATGCGGCGCGTTTAGGCGCAGAAATTTGCCGTTTGGGTTTTGATACACAAACACGCCAAAAAGCTGGTGAAGCTTTAGAAAGGGCGCGACAGGCTTTGGACTCCTTGCCAAGTCAGTATAAAAGCAAGATAGAATGTGATTTGCTTATGGAAATGACAAATTACGTACAAAAGAGACAAAAATAGCACTTTACGGAGTATTTCATGCTGCATCGCATCGAAGTAGGTTTACACCCACACATTGAGGATACCATTGGTAAAAAAACGGCTCACCACATAGCCAAAGCACTGCACATACCTTTACAGGCTGTGCGCCAGCTAAAAGTTTTCACTGTGGATGGTCTTGCCCCCGCTGAGGTGCAAACACTCATTACAGAAGGCGTGTGGCATGACCGCGTGATGCAAGAGGCCAGTGTTGCCCCCCTTGCTATGCAAGCCTTTGAAGCCGATTTTATTTTAGAAGTGGGCTTTCGCCCCGGCGTCACAGACAATGAAGCGCGTACCGCTCGCGATACAGCCGCCATGGTTTTACGCAAAGACCGCGAAAGCCTCAGCGTCTACACCGCCATTCAATACCGCTTTTTGAGCAGTGACGAAGCACCTTTAACACAAGAAATTGTGGAAAATATTGCCAAAGACTTGTTGTGCAATGAGCTTATTCAGCGTTATCGTGTGAAAACTCGCGAAGAGTGGGCGGCTCAACCTGGTTTTGAGCCACAAGCGGCACAAGTGACCGGCGCCGCCAGTGACGAAGTAGGTTCTTTTGCCCTGTCTGCCATGAGCGATGAAGACATGATGCAGGTCAGCCGTGAAAATACTTTGGCTTTGAACTTGGAAGAAATGCAAACCATACGCAATTATTTCCAAGACCCAGCAGTAAAAGCAGACCGTGAGGCTCTTGGGCTTCCTGCTGACCCCACCGATGCCGAGCTTGAAGTGTTGGCGCAAACATGGTCTGAGCACTGTAAACACAAAATTTTAGCTTCACGCATTCAATACACCAACACCGAAACAGGTGCTGTAGAAGATGTGAATAATTTGTATAAAACTTGTATTCGCGACACTACTGCTACTATTCGTGAGCGTCTTGGTGAAAGAGATTTTTGTAAATCTGTTTTCAAAGACAATGCTGGCGTGGTTTCTTTTATCGGCGCGTATGACGCCTGTATTAAAGTAGAAACACACAATAGCCCTTCAGCGCTCGACCCTTACGGCGGCGCTCTTACAGGTATTGTGGGCGTGAACCGTGACCCTATGGGCACGGGCATGGGTGCAGAACTTGTATGTAATACAGACGTATTCTGCTTTGCTTCTCCTTTCCACAAGGAAGAGCTTCCCCCACGCTTGTTGCATCCTCGTCGTGTGCTTGAAGGCGTGCGCGAAGGTGTGGAGCATGGCGGTAACAAGTCTGGTGTGCCTACGGTCAACGGCTCCCTTGTTTTTGACGAGCGTTTCTTAGGAAAGCCGCTGGTATATTGTGGTACTGTGGGTATTATTCCCACCGATGTAGCTGGTAAACCAGGGCATGAAAAGCAAGCGCAAGTGGGCGATATTATCGTTATGGCAGGTGGTCGTATCGGTAAAGACGGTATTCACGGCGCTACGTTCTCTTCAGAAGAATTACACGAAGGCTCTCCCGCTACTGCCGTACAAATCGGTGACCCCATCACCCAGCGTAAGATGTATGATTGCATTATGCGTGCTCGTGACCTTGGCTTGTATAATGCCATTACGGACAACGGCGCAGGCGGTCTTTCTTCTTCTGTGGGTGAAATGGCAGAAGATACGGGCGGATGTATTTTAGATTTGTCTAAAGCTCCTTTAAAGTACGACGGCTTACGCCCTTGGGAAATTTTGATTTCTGAGGCGCAAGAGCGTATGACTCTTTCCATTCCACCAGAAAAGCTGGACGCTTTCCTTGAGTTGGCGTGTGAAATGGATGTGGAAGCTACCGCTTTGGGAACCTATACAGACTCTGGCTTCTTCCATATTGTCTATGGGGACAAAATTGTAGCGCACTTGAGCATGGACTTTATGCATGACGGTGTTCCGCAATTGCAACTCAATGCCCGTTGGGTAGCTCCTGAGCATGCCGACACACGTATTGATATGCCCGACGCTGACACAGGTTCTTTCCTCAAGACTATGCTCGGACGCTTAAATATTTGTTCTAAAGAATATATTATCCGTCAATATGACCATGAGGTACGTGGCGGTTCTGCTATTAAGCCTCTTGTGGGTGTAGAACGTGACGGTCCATCCGATGCTGGCGTTATCCGTCCTGTGTTGGAATCTGACGCTGGTCTGGTTATTGCGCACGGTATTTGCCCCAAATTCAGCGATTATGACACCTATTGGATGACAGCCAACGCCATGGACGAAGCCATACGTAACGCTGTGGCCGTGGGTGCAGATCCTGACCGCATGGCAGGCCTTGATAACTTCTGCTGGTGCGACCCCGTACAATCAGAAAAAACTCCTGACGGTGAATATAAGCTGGCGCAACTTGTGCGTGCTTGTAAGGCGCTTTCACAATTTGCTTTGGCTTATGGTGTGCCTTGTGTGTCTGGTAAAGACTCCATGAAAAATGACTACACAGGCGGCGGCGAAAAGATTTCCATTCCGCCCACCTTGCTCTTTACTGTTATGGGCGTCATTGAAAATGTCTTGCGTACGCAAACTTCAGACTTCAAAAAAGCTGGAGATTATATCTATATAGTAGGTGGTACACGTCGTGAAATGGCAGGCTCTGAAATAGCTCAAGAGCTGGGTGTTTCTTGTAATACTGTGCCGCATGTGGACGCTGGCCGTGCTTTGCAAGCCTATCGTTCTTTACACAATGCCATTTACAATCGCTTTGTGTCTGCCTGTCATGACCTTTCTGACGGTGGTCTTGCGGTGGCATTGGCTGAAATGTGTATAGGTGGGCGTTTAGGTGCTGAAGTAGATATTCAAGCTATGCCTGCTTTTGAAGACATGACCACAGCCGAGCTTTTATACAGCGAATCTGCCAGCCGTCTTCTTGTGTCTGTGGCAGCGGATAAGGCAAGAGCCTTTGAAGCCGCCATGAAGGGCAGTATTTGCGCTCGTATTGGTGTGGTGACAGACGACCTCACTCTTACCATGAAAAAAGGCGACACCACACTTTGTGCAGAGCCTGTGCGTGAGTTGGTAACTGCTTTTAAAGCCACTCTTGATTGGTAATATATCAATTCAAAAGAGCTTTTTGCAAAAAATATCTGAGGAGATGCTCTGTACAATGAATTGTGCAGAGCATTTTATTTCAGCTGAGTAGACTGCGCGTGAGAACCATCGCGTTCTTTTTATTGTACTAGGAGGTGTTTTATATGAAAGCTATGACAAAACAAGGTATACGTTTTCCTGACCTTCATAAAATCAGCATGAATAGTATTTCTCAGTGGGCAGGGCATAAGATTACTGAGCGCGGGGTACAATATCAACAAGATAAGATGGTAAAGGATATTTGTATCACTGCACAAGGCTTTATTGTTGCGGATGTGGACGGTTCAAAGCGCTATTCTGTGGTCGTCTCACGAGATGAGGCAGGTCTTTTGCAGTCTTTTTGTTCCTGTCCCTATGCCATAGATTGCAAACATGGGGTAGCAGCTCTGTTAGAATATATTTCTCGTGTAGAAAAAAATGAAAATATCCCGCAAATTCCTGCTACAGACCCGCGTGTACAGCTGTTACAAGGGGCAAACAATTCTTTTGAAAAAGAAAAGGCTACAAAGACCTCGACCCATACCCAAGGCTCCTTACAAAAGTATCTTTCTTCATTAACAAAGCAGCAGCTCATAGAAAAAATATGTACTTTGGTTCAAGATACACCGAAAATTCGTACTTTTTTTCAGCAAGAGCAACAAAATTCTCAAAAAAATGAGTCACAACTTCTTAAAATTTTACATAAAGAGATTGAAGAAGTCACCAATGCGCACCATTATTTAGACCCATGGGAAGAAGAGGATTCTCCCGATTATTCTCAAGTGAGAAATGTACTTCGCACGTTTTTAGATAGAGGGATGTACGATGCCATCCTGGCTGAAGCTCCAAATTTTTTGCAGCAAAGTATGGAGCAATTAGACAATATACACGATGAAGGTGAAATAGCTGAAGACATTGCAAGCTGTCTAGCCCTCTATCTTGTAGCTTTACAAAAATCATCTTGGACTTTAGGGCAAAAACTCATTTGGGCATTAGATATGGTTTTTCTCAGCGAGTTCAATATCTACGATGGCTATGAAGACTTTTTACGTGAAAAATTTCCAATAAGCGCGTGGGATGACGCTCTTGTTTATTTACAAGCAAAACTTCAAGAAATGTCCACAGAAAAAATGGA
>CAYJFR010000037.1:12960-15068 GCA_964369335.1 uncultured Desulfovibrionaceae bacterium
TGGAACGCCTTATTACTTCTTGATATACAAAGCTTTCTTGAATCTTCATCTCTTTCTTTTTATGAGAGATGTCAGGAAACTGCCTCTAACACATCATTTTGGACTTCTTTGCGAGAAGTTCTTTTGGACTACCTTGTTCAAGGCATTTTGCCATGGAAACATACAAAGTGGCCCCAGCAGCTTGAAGTTCCACACACTACAAAGAAGTTTTCTCATTCCTCATTTCCAAACGTATACATTCTTATTCAAATAGCAATAGTAGAAAAAGATGCAGCCATGGTATATCATTGGTATTCTCAAATCCCCAAAGGGACGACATACGGTACAGAGCTTTATGATGCCATAGCATATGCCTTAAAAAAGGATTATCCCGAAGTAGCCATATATCTTTGGCAACAATTGGCACAAAATACCATAGCTCAAACAAATAAAAGCGCGTATGCTATGGCTGTGGGATATTTGCGACAAGCTCGAGCGTGTATGCTCTCGCAGAATTTGGAGCAGGATTGGGAGAGCTTTTTTCTTAGCCTAAAAAAACAACATGCCAGAAAAAAGAATTTCATTTCCCTATTGGCAACACTTGATGAGACACCTTTGTTACCAGAAAATTAAGGAAACACGGAGTATTAGTCTGTTATGAGATAGCTTCTAGCCATGAAGCCTTTGAGCTATGGTCTGCAAAATAGATACAAAGTCTTTTTCACTCCATGCGCCGCCAAGGGCAAGGCGTACAGCCTGTTCACTTTCTGCCGCGCCAAGGGCAAAAAGGGTGCTTTCTGCCACAATAATATGATCTTTTTGCAATACTTTTGCAAAGCTTTGCGCTGTCCACGGTTTGGGTAAGCGTAGCCAACAAAAAAAGCCTGTGGCTCTGCTTGTGAGGGCAAATCCGTCCAAATGGTGACGGGCGAGTATATTGCGTTGTTGGGCTTCGCGGCGTTTTTCTTGCAAAATACGTGTGGCTGTACCGTCTAAAATCCAAAGCCTTGCCAGTTCTGCCATAAGGGGCGGTGCCATGGAAATGGTATAGCCTATGGTGCGTTCCAGTTCAGCATATAAGGCGTCTGGTGCGCAAAGATAGGCAATGCGTAAAGCACCGCTGAGGGCTTCACTGGTAGAGGCAATAAAGCACGAACGTTCGGGCGCTAAGCTAGTTATGGGAGGTAAGCGTTGTTCCAAGGACAGGGCGTAAACGTCGTCTTCAATGACAAAAAGATTGTGACGACGGCATATTTCCACAAGGTCATGACGGCGATACAGAGGCATTTGTGCAAGGGTAGGATTATGACAGCTTGGCATAAGATACACGCCGCTGATGCCTCCATTGCGACACGCCGCTTCCAAAGCGTCGGGAAGCATGCCGCCCTCATCCATGCGCACAGGCACAAGAGTCAAACGTAAACGCCGCGCCAGTTGTTGTAAAACAGGGTAGCTAAAATGCTCTACGGCAAGTCTGTCTCCTGGGGAAAAGAGGGTAGCAAGCACTGTCAATAAGGCATGTTGCGCACCGGCGCAGATGAGTACATTGTCGGGAGAAAGCTTCAAGCCGTATTCTTGCGCCCAAAAAGCTCCCGCTTCTCTGTGATGCCATGCGCCGCATGGTTGTTGATAACTTGAAAGCTCTGTAGCAAGATGACTATCTTCTTGTATTTTGTGGGTAAGCTTTTGTAAACTTTCCTGTAATGGTGGGCTGATATGTTCAAAAGGACTGATAAAACCAAGGTCGTACATGGCTTTATGTTCTTTTTTTTCGCTTTTGAGAGGAGGGAGCACTATGGGACTCTCTCTGTCTTGCATGCGTGTGCGTATGAAAGTTCCTCGTCCTGTGATACCCTCGGTGATACCACGCCGCGCGGCTTCGGCATAGGCTCGACTCACTGTGCCCACTGTCACACCTAAGGTTTTTGCTAAATGCCTGTGTGTGGGGAGGCGCTGGCTTTCGTGTAAAAGACCGCACGCTTGCCCTTGTAAAAGAGCGTGCACTATATGCATATAGCGCGGTGCGTCGGGCTTGCTTTGTACCTGTTCTGTGTAGAGTGACAATAAATCCATAAATAAGGTATACTGTAGCGTGTATATTCTGTCAAAGATATATAATATATGTATTT
>CAYJFR010000038.1:0-13780 GCA_964369335.1 uncultured Desulfovibrionaceae bacterium
CTTGCGAGCTTTACGGGAATCAAGAGCAACGCGGTTTGGGGGAGGGAAAGAACCTTTTTTCTTAAAAAGGTTTTTCCCTCCCCCAATAAAAAAAACTCATATACTTATTTTATAATACCACCAGCTAAACGCGCACCGCCGCCGCCCAAAGGCTTGGGATTGTCGGAATAGTTGTCACCGTGAAAGTGAATCATCAGAGAGCGATTTTTGATTTCATCCAAAGACTTGATGCGCGGAGCTATGGATTCCACAGGCGTTGTGCCGTCATCGTCCACAAAAAGCGCGGGCAAATCGCCAAGATGACCGTTTTCATAAGGGCCAAGGTGCTTTCCTGTGTTGGTGGGGTCATAATGACCACCTGCGCCTAAACCAGCCACCAGCTTTCCGTCTTTTTCTTTAGGGCTTAGTGAGGGGGTGGTGTGGATATGAAAACCGTGCAGACCTGCGGGAAGACCTTGCAATTTAGGCGTAATCAACAGCCCAGCAGGGGTTTCCGTAAAGGTAACAATACCCACAGATGCATCAAGCCCAGAGGCGTTTTCTGTGGTTAGCAAGAAAACTTCAACATCCATGGATTTTGCTTTTTCTGCCTGAGCAAGAGGAGCAAAAGTGACAAATAAACCCAGAACAAGGAGACATGAAAATAAACCATAATGCATACGTTTCATCAAAAACCTCCAAAGTTGAATTTCAAATAACGGGGTCAGTTTCGCACAAAAAACAAGAAACGCCTAGCAAAAAACTATTGAATTTAGTGATTTTTATCCTTATGATGCCGCCGTGTATAACTATGTTTACTTACATACTTTTTTCGTAGGAATTTGTGAGGTGAGGCGTCTTTTCCCTCTAAAAATGTATAAAAGGCTGTGTAAAAAGGAGAGCGCGTGGAAAAAATAGCATTGATTACAGGGGGCGCCAAGGGCATTGGGCGCGCTGTGGCATTAGGTTTAGCGGCGGACGGCTATGATATTTGGCTCAACTATCGCTCAGACCATGTGAGCGCCTCTCATGTTGCTGAAGAAATTCATAAAATGGGGCGTCTGTGTGTACTCTTGCCTTTTGATGTTTGTGATAAAGACGCTGTCCACACGGCACTAGACCCCTTATTGCAAGAGCAAACACCGTATATTCTTGTGAATAATGCTGGTTATGCTAAAGATACTGTTTTTGGGCTTATGTCTGATGCCCAATGGCAAGACGTGCTGGACGTGCATTTGAACGGCTTTTTCCATGTGACGCGTCAAATTGTTCCTTTAATGATGCGTAAAAGAACAGGGCGTATTGTGAATATGGTTTCCACAGCAGGACAGGGCGGTAATGCAGGGCAGGTGAATTATTCTACAGCCAAGGCAGGGCTTATAGGCGCTACAAAATCCCTTGCGCGCGAACTGGCACCGCGTAATGTGCTTGTCAATGCTGTGGCTCCCGGTTTTATCACCACCGCCATGACAGAACATTTGCCCATGGAAGAGCATGTGAAATACATTCCGCAAAAACGCGCTGGCACTGTGGACGAAGTGGCGGCATGTGTACGCTTTTTATGCTCTGAGGGTGCGGGTTATATAACAGGTCAAGTGCTCGCCGTGAACGGCGGGCTGTATATGTGAGTTACGCATGAAAAGAGTTGCCATTACGGGTGTGGGCGCTGCGTCGGTCTTGGGGCTTACGGCTCATGAAATAGCACAGTCTTTATATACAGGGCGTGCAGGTATTGTTTTTGAATCGGAGCGTTTAGAGCATGGCTTGCGCAGTGGACTTACAGGGCGTATAGAGGGCTTTGACGCGGGTAAATATCTGAACCGCAAACAGCGTAAAAGCATGCCAGACTTTGCCATTCACGCCCATAGTGCCGCTATGGATGCTATTTTACACGCTGGACTCACTCCCCAAGATATGGCAAATGAGCATACAGGGCTTATTTTTGGTAATGATTCTTGCGTGATACCTGCTTTAGAACAGGCGCAGGCTTTGGAACAAAGCGGCAATACTGAGAGTATGGGCAGTGGGCATGTGTTCCGATGTATGAATTCCACCATCACCATGAATTTAAATGTGCTTTTTGGCAATACAGGGGCGGGCTGGACGGTGAGCGCAGCCTGTGCCAGCGGCGCTTATGCTCTAGGTATGGCGGCCGATGCCATACGCCTTGGACGTATGGAGCGTGTGCTTTGTGGCGCCGCGCAAGAGTTGGGTTGGAAAGGCGTCAGTGCTTTTGATGGCCTTGGGGCTTTTTCTACGCGTCATGACACACCACAAAGCGCGTCGCGTCCTTTTGATGTCAGCCGTGACGGTCTTGTGCCCAGTGGCGGGGCGGCGGCTGTTATGTTAGAAGAGTATGAGCTTGCACACAAGCGCGGTGCTAAAATTTTAGGCGAAATATGCGGCTTTGGCTGTAGTGCTGACGGTGAGGGGCTTGTTTTGCCAAGCACTGTAGGCTTGTCACGTGCCATGCATATGGCTTTACGTGACGCGCGTTTGACGCCTCAAGATATTACGCTTATCAATGCCCATGCCACCGCCACACCGCGAGGTGACGCCGCCGAAGCTGCTAATATCCACCGTGTTTTTGAGGATACATGTCCCCCTATTATGGCATTAAAAGCCTTAACAGGACATGAACTTTGGATGTCTGGCGCGGCGCAGGTGGTGTATGCAACGCTTATGGCAGAGCGCGGCTTCACAGCGCCTACCTATAATTTTACCCAAGCCGATGACAGCACCGCGGGGGCTTCTCTTACTATATTAACGCAGCGCCTTGAAGAACCACCCAAGCGTATGTTGTGTAATTCTGCAGGCTTTGGTGGCAGTAATGCCTGCCTTGTGGTGCATTATTCATGAAAATAAGTATTGTAGGAAGCGGTATCTCAGGCTTGAGCGCGGCGCTTTTATTGGCGAAAGCAGGGCATGAGGTGACGATTTTTGAAGCTGGCCCTCATGCTGCTCCTTTATTGCGCGGTTTTCGTCGTCAGGGTTTGCACTTTGATACGGGCTTTCACTATGGCGGCGGCATAGGCGAGGGCGGTGTTTTGCGTTTGTGGCTGAAAGCCTTGGGCGTGGAAAAACATTTAGAGTTTTATCAAGAAAACAATGTGGAGCGTTTCTTTTTTGAAGACGGCGCCAATTTTGTTTTGCACAGCGGGGAAAGATTATTCTTTGATATAGCACAACAATTTCCTCACGCCTCTGACGCTGTAGCAGGCATGAAAACATTGGTACAGCAGTGTGAAAGCGTGCTTGGTGCGTCACCGTATACCAATGCTCAACACAGACAAGCGCCGACTTTACACTTTGAAAATCAAGAAAGCGTGCTGGCGCGTTTTGCCCAACTGCCTCTTCCTCAGCGTTTGAAAACCATGCTTATGGCGCGCTGTGTGCTTTATGGTACGCCTCCCTCTCAAGCGGCATGGGAGCACTATGCCCTTGTGTCTGGCCCGTATTTCCATTCTTTTGGTACATGGAAAGGCGGCGGTGCGGCTTTGGTTAAAGCTTTACTGCACGAATTGGCAGAGCAGGGCGTGCAGATACGCTGTAAAAGCCGTGTCACAGGTATTGAAGGGCAAAAAAATGTGGGCGTGCAAGCTATTAGTCTTGAAGACGGAAGCCTTATACCTTGTGAGCAATGTTATTTTACGGGGCATCCGCAACAGTTGCAAGCTTTGCTTCCTCAAGGGCTTTTGCGTTCGGCTTTTTATACGCATATTCAGGAGATACCAGAAACTTTACCCGCTTTGATGCTTTTTGCCGAAACAACGGCCTTTCCAGCGGGGCAGAGTATTTATGTTCTGACTCAGGAACATGAAAATAATGCTGACGCTATTTTTTCTTCATCAGGGCAGGACTCTGGCGTGTATATGTGTACAGGCTATGCAGATGAGCGTATTGCGGAGACGGGACAAATAGGGCAGACGGAAAAAGTGCCGCTTATAGCCATGCGTTTTCTAGCGCAAGGCGAAGCAGAAGGCTTGTCCGCAGCAGAATACGCCGCCTATAAAGCGCAGGCTGTGCAAGATTTTGTGGCATTGGTAGAAAAACGCTGTCCGCCTTTGCGTGGGCGTTGGCGTGTGTTGGACGCCGCCACACAAAAAACCATGCGTCATTGGGTAAAGGGCGGAACAGGCTCTTTATACGGTATGCAACACACCTTGCAAGACATGCCTTTATTGGCAGTGACGCGTTTACAAGGGCTTTTTTTGGCAGGGCAAAATATTTTGTTACCCGGTGTTCTTGGGGGCATTATCAGTGCGGCTGTGGCTGTGGGTTTCAGCCTTGGGCATGAGACAGTTTTAAAGGAGTTTCGCGCATGCGCAGACGCGTAGTTATTACTGGTATGGGGGCGGTTTCGCCTTACGGTGCGGGCGTGGCGCTCTTGGTGGACGGTATACGCCACGGCAAACACGCGCTGACCTCTTTTACACAAAAAGGCATAGAGCCCATAGGAGGCTGTGAGGTTTCTGTGGCGGGTATGGTACCGCCTGTACAGGAAAAACGCATTGCCCGCGAGTTGCGCCGCGCCATGTCGCCCATGTCCATTTATGCCACCTTGGCGGCGTGGGAAGCTTTAGAACACGCTGGCATAGACCTTTCACAAGCGCCGCCGCGTATGGGTTTAGCTCTAGGGTCTACCTTGGGCAGTACGCAAGCGCTACACGATTTTTTTGCCTTGTTTTTACAAGAAAAGAGCGTGGAAAATGTGCGCTCCACAGCTTTTTTTAAGGTGATGAGCCATAGCGCCGCCTCCAATGTGGCTTTGGCGTGTCAGGTGCGTGGGCGTGTGCTTGCTCCTTCGGCGGCGTGTGCTTCTGGGCTTTTGGCCATGGGGCTTGCGTATGAAAGTATTTGTGCCGAGCAAGAAGAAAGCATGTTGTGCGGCGGTGCAGACGAATTTCATATACTCACTTCCGCGACTTTTGACCGCTTGGGCGCTGCCAGTCATGCCACTTGTGCGGCAGAGGCGTCTTTACCTTTTGACGCGCGGCGTAGCGGCGTTATTTGCAGTGAGGGAGCAGGGCTTGTTTTTTTAGAAAGCTTAGAAAGCGCTTTGGCACGCAATGCCACCATATACGGCGAGGTGTTGGGTTTTGCTACGGTGCAATCAGCCAATATAGCCCAGCCCGACGTGGATTCCATGCAACTTTGTATGGAAGAAGCTTTGCACTCAGCGCGGCTCACTGCGGCTGATGTGGGCTATGTCAATGCCCATGCCACCGCCACCTTGCAAGGCGACCTTGCCGAAGCAAGGGCCATAGAGCGCGTTTTTGGTGCGGATACACCCGTCAGTTCTTTTAAGGGGCATATGGGGCACACTATGGCGGCGTGTGGCGCTTTGGAAAGTATAGCCAGCCTTTCTTTGTTGCGCGAAAAAGTGTACGGAGCCACCTTAGGCTTAACACAGCCAGACCCTGCCTTACCCGCTTTGCACCATGTGCGCAGTGAACAGCGGGCAAGATGTACCAGTGATGGAAAGCCAAAGCCTTTACTAAAAAATTGTTTTGCGTTAGGAGGATGCGTATGCAGTCTCGTTCTGGACATTTTTTAGCATATATAAAGGGATTTCATGAATAACGACCAAATCAGAGAAAGAGTAAATAGCGCGCTTGTAGAAGAATTTGAGCTTGTTGCAGAAGATATGCATGCACAGGCGCATATACGCAATGACCTTGGGCTTGATAGCCTTGATATTGTGGATATGGTTATTGTGTTGGAAAAAGCTTTTCACTTTAAATTACCCAATCGCGAAGCCTTGGCACAAATACAAACCCTTGGGGATATTTATGCTTATATTGCAGAATTGCGCGATGCGGGTATAGTGCCTGAGAATGCAAAATAGCCAGAATAGCGCTTTTATAATCCAAAAATTTGGGGCTGTGTATGTCTTCGCGTATGTTTAAAACGTGTGTCATAACAGCTCTTTTTGTCTTATGGACCCTGTGTATATTACCCGTGGGCTTGCTTGTAGCCTTACTGGCTTTTCCGCTGACTTTGACGCATTGCCGTCCTGTATGGCTTGAGGAAGGGGCGCGGCGCTTTATTACTTTTTATGGGCGTGGTATGCTTTTTTTACTGCGTCCTTGGATACCGACACATATGTACAATGGGCATATGGCGGCGCAGCAAGGCGCGTGTATTTTGGTGGCAAACCATCAATCTTTTTTGGATTTATACTTGTTAGGTTGTCAGCAACAAAGTAATTTATGCCTTGTGAGCAAATCGTGGCCGTATAAAAAGCTTTTTTTCTTTGCGCCTGTGATGCGTCTTGCAGGTTATATTGACGCTGAAGCTTTGCCTGCTCAAGAGGTGGGCGCCTTATGTTTGCAAAGATTACAACAAGGGGCTACGGTGGTTTTTTTCCCTGAAGGCACACGCAGTCAAGACGGTAAAATACAGAAATTTCACGTGGGGGCTTTTGTGTTGGCGCAGCAAGCGGCATTGCCTGTCATTCCCATGCTTATTAAAAATGCGTGGCAGGTTTTTCCCAAGGGAGCCACATATTTTACGCCGCAAAAAGTGTGTATGGAATTGTTACCGCCTGTTTTTCCGCAAGATTTTCAAGGGGAAGACTTAGCCCATAGAGCCATGTTGCGACATGTACGCGGCTTATATACCGCGCGCTTACAGTAAACACTATAAAAGGTAGGAGAAAAAAATCATGAAAAAACTTCTTGTACTCGCTGTCTTGCTTATGCTCACTTTCGCCATAGGTTGCCGCCCTGGAACAGGCGTCATAAATTTGCAAAATATTGCCGTCACCACAACAAATCAAGAGGCTGTAAAAGCGGAAGATGTGCGTAAAGCTATTCTTGCAGGCTGTGTAGCTTCGGGCTGGACGGCGCATGAAGTGTCCCCGGGGCATATGGAAGCTAAAACCACCGTGCGCGGTAAGCATTATGTGGTGGTGGATATTCCGTATACAGCCTCTACCTATTCCATCAAGTACAAATTTAGTAGCCATATGGAATATAATGAAGCGAAAAACACCATTCACCCCAATTATAATTCTTGGGTGAATACCTTGCGTCGCAATATTGATGCGCAAATTGCTACTATCAACACAAAATAAGCGCAGTTTTATATAATGAATACTTGTGGTGGCTTACAGGGTGCGGCTTTAGATATAACACGTCTTTTGCCGCATCGTCCGCCTTTTTTGTTGGTGGAGAGTGTGGCTGTATTGTCGTCAGAAGACAGCGTTCAAAATAATTTTTTATCAGAGAACTTTTTACAAGAAGCAGGGCTAGGCTCGGCTTGTATACGTGGGCAAGTGTGTGTGCGTGAAGACAATCCTTTTGTCAATGCGCAAGGGGAACTAGAGCCCATTGCCTACGCGGAAATGCTGGCGCAATGTGCGGGCGCTTTGGGTTTTTTACAAGAGAATGCTGTTCAAGACGGTGCGCAAGCGCCTTTGGGATATTTGGCTTCTTTGCGTGATGTGCGTGTTTGGGGCAAAGCCAAGGTGGGGGATGTGTTGCATTTGTATATACAACGCACAGCCACCGTTGGGCAAATAAGTGTGGTGGAAGGGGCGGTTTTTTGTCAAGAAAAGCGCTTATGTTCAGGGCAGTTAAAAATATTTGTGGAAGAGGTGGCGCATGATTAAAAGCTTTTTACGTAATGTGTGTGTAACGCTGCTTTTCACAGGCTGTGCTTCTTTTGCTTTGGCGCAAGACAGGGTGCAAGACAGAGTACAAACACTTTTGGAAATACTGGCACGCGATACCGCTTCTGTACATTCTTTGTATACCACCTTTGTACAAGAGAAAAAATTGTCTGTGTTGAGCAAGCCTTTACAATCGCAAGGCTATATGTGCATGCAAAGAGGCAATCAAGTGCAAAAAGAGCGCCTTGTATGGGCGTATACCAGTCCGCAAGCTTCGGGTTTTGCCTCTGTTGCGGGGAAAAACTATCATTGGAACGGTTCTGCGCAAGAGGCTAAAATCGCCAGTGGCGCTGAGGTTATGGTATTAAAAACAGTGAGTGAGCATATTAAGTCTTGGGTGCAAGTGCAACCACAGGCATTGCAAAAGCTGTACACCATAAGAGTAGATATGCAGGACGGGCAAGATATATTGCTTCTTTCTCCGCGGCAAAAACAAAACTTCTTTGAACGCCTTGAAGTGCAATTTTTGCCCGAATATGCAGGTATTCAGTCTTTGCTTTTTAGAGAGAAAAATGGCGATACCATGCGTATTACTTTCACTAAAATCTTGCGCAATGAGGCTTTGCCGCCTTCGTGTTTGATTATTTCTGAATAAGGAAAAGATGTCTGTTGCTGGGTAATGCTTTTTCTGTAACTGCCTTTGTAAAGCAAAGTCATCTTTTTTTGTTCAGGCACCGTATGACAGCGCTGTGCCTGTTCTGCTTTGCGTGGCTTGTGGCATTGTGTGGGGCTTTGCAGTCTCGTACAGACATGTCTACTTTATCCTTTTTCCCCGATGCAGACACAGAGCTGGTGCGTATGGCAGAAGCCTTACATATGGCGCCTTTTACGCGTTTGCTCTTGGTGGATTTTTCCTTTCATGAGCCCATAAAGAATACAGATGGGCAAGACACACAAGCTAAAGAGCAACTTCTTTCCCATGCGCAAGATGTTTTGGCAGCCTTACCCAAGGAGCTTGTGGCACACGCTACCGCCATACCAACATTGGAGCCGGCAAAGCTTTTGGCATTGGTGCCGGCGCTGACTGACGCCAAGGCTTTGGCGTATTTGGAAAGCCAAGCGCAAGAGGACAATATACAAAAATCTTTGGCGACGGCACAAGGGCAGTTGGGGCAATTATGGGGCGGCTTTTCTGTGCCGTGGTTGCAACATGACCCTTTAGCCTTTCGTAAGATTGTTTTTTCGCATATGCCGTCAGCGCCGCATATGGGAAATATAGATACTTCAACGGGTCTAGCTGTCAGCAATGATGGTAAACATGTGCTTTTGATGCTACGCCCGCAATTTTCTATGCATGCTGTGGAAGAAGCCGCGCAACTTATGCATATTTTAGAAAGGGCTGTGCAACAATATGTGCCTGAGTCAGTGCGCGTCACCATAACAGGAGCGCACAGGCACAGCGCCGCCAATGCCAGCACCATTGAGGCGGATATTCAGCGCATACTTTTCTGGTCGCTTGTGGGTTTTGCGGCGGTGTATGTGCTTTTTGTGCGCTCATGGCAAGGGGCTTTGTGGCTTTTGGCAACGCCTGCTGTGGCGGGTATTTTTGCTTGGGGGGCTGTGTCCTTGGTGTGGCCGCTTATTGCTGGTCTCGCCTTGGGTTTTGGTGCTTCCCTTTTGGGCATTGCCGAAGATTATGCTATGCATATGCACTTTGCTTTACGCCATGCACGCGGACGCGGAGAAAGCGCCGCCTCTGTGGTGCAAAATCTATATAAGCCTTTATTACAGGCTTTTATATTCAATGCCGCAGGTTTCAGCGTGTTGCTTTTTTCTGCCATTCCCGCTTTGCGGCAGTTGGCGGCATTGGCGCTTTTTACTCTCACAGCGGGGCTTATATGCGCTGTATTCTTCTTGCCTTTATGGGGAAGCTTTGCCTCGCCGCCCATAGCGTGTAAACAAGCCAAGCCTGCACCCTCAGCTTACGCGGCACAAGTACGTGTTTTACCTGCTTTGGCTTGTGTGTGTGTGTTGTTAGTGTTGTGCGCTGTTTTATGGAAAGTGACGCCTGTGGACGTTTCTCCTCAAAGTATGGGGGCAGATGTGGCGCAGATTCGTCAAGATATGCAAGAAATGCGCGCCATTTGGGGACAGAATGAAGGGGGAGAGCAAGATTTTTGGGTGGTACAAGGGACCAGCGCTGAGGAGGCTTTACAATACACACAAAAACTTGTGCACCATTTGCGGCAAGGCGGATACAAGGTAGAAAGCTTGAGCGGCTTATGGCCAAGCACAGCGCAGATGCACGCCAATATACAGCGCTGGAAAGATTTTATTCAGCGTCATCCACATTTGGAAAAGACCGTACAAGAATACGGCTTGGCACTGGGCTTTACGGCAGAAACTTTCACGCCCTTTGGGGCATGGTTAGAGCAAGAACCGCAAGCTATAACCGCTGAAAGCTTGCGTCATGCCGGTTTGGGGGCTTTGGTGGCTTCCTTTGTGGAGCAGGGCAAAAATAGTCGCGGAGAAACAACATATTTCAGCCTTGTGTTTGTGCAAGGGCAAGATGTCTCTATGCCCACACCACCGCAGTCTTTACAGCCGCATGCTGTGCGTATTTCCGCGCAGGAAATGGAAAAAAAGCTGTTGTTTTTTCTGGAGCAAGAGCGCTATCTTTTCCCCATAACGGGTATGGTGTGTCTGGGCTTGTTATTGCTGTTAAGCCCGCGCAAAAAAGAAATACTTTTGGCGGCGCTGTCGCCCTTGGTAGCCATTAACGGCATTTTACTATCCATGCTTTGGCAAGAGACACCCTTAACCTTGGCGTCTATGGCGGCATTGCCCTTGGTGTTGGGCTTGGCCATAGACCACGGCGTTATTATGGTGCACGAATTGGGGCAAGGGCGTGAATACGGTGTACGACGCGCCATAGTCACATCCTCATGTACTGCCATTATGGGTATGGGCTTGTTGACCCTTGCTGACCATCCTGCTTTACAAAGTATGGGACATGTCATTGTGGTAGGGCTTGTGGTGGAAATGCCTGTGGCATTGTGGTTAGTGCCTTTATTTTATAAAAAATCTTAACAGGCAGTTGAAAAAGGGCAATCGTGTTACTCTTTGCACCCGTAAGGCTCGCAAGCTCATAGCGCACATAGTTTTAAGTATTATGCGCACACAATCTTTCTTTCAAAGACAGATTGACTCGCTATAAAAAGTTTTTGGAAAGGGGTCTGGGGAAGAACCTTTTTTCAAAAAGGTTTTCCCCAGAAAAAAACATAAACTTATAAATACACTCTCATAGAGGTTACTATGCCCACATCTATTTCACAGCGCATAGCCGCGGAACTGTCCCTTTCAGAAGCACATATAGCCAAAACCATGAGCCTATTGGACGAAGGCGCTACCATTCCCTTTCTTGCTCGTTATAGAAAAGAAGTGACAGGCGGACTTGATGAAATTCAACTGGCACAGGTGCGCGACAGCCTCGAAAAACTGCGAGCCTTGGACGCACGACGCACGTCTATTTTAAGCGCTCTACAAGAACGAGGACAATTAACAGACGAGCTGGAAAAAGCCTTACAACAAGCTACGTCTTTAAGCCTTGTGGAAGATATATATTTACCCTATCGCCCTAAAAGAGTGACACGCGCCGCTAAAGCCAAAGAACGCGGACTGCTGCCCTTGGCAACACGTATTTTAGAACAAAAACAAGATACTAAAGAACGCAGTGCGTTGGAACGCCTAGCGCAAGACTTTGTGCGCGAACATGAAGAGGCGGCGCGCTCGGTGGCGGATATTGCCAGCGCCTTGGCGGGGGCGCGCGATATTTTGGCAGAACAAATGGCAGAACATATACAAACGCGTAAAAATCTGCGTGGGCTCTTTGTGCGTGCGGCGGTGCTACATTCTAAGGTGGCTAAGGATAAAGAAGAAAGCGGCGTCACCTATCAAGATTATTTTGACCGCCAAGAACAAGCTTCAAGTATGCCTGCACACAGATTGCTGGCAGTGTTGCGTGGCGAACGTGAGGGCTTTTTGTCGGTGCATGTGCGCCCTGAAGAGACGCGCGCCGTGGCTTTGTTGGAAAAACAATGGCTGACGGGCGACGCTTCCCATGCCGGAGCGCAAGAAGTGGCATTGGCGGCTAAGGACGCATGGCAACGCTTATTGGCGCCGTCTTTGGAAAACGAATACCGTACAGCTTTACGCGAGCGAGCAGAAAAGGAAGCTATTTCCGTATTTACAGCCAATTTACGTACCTTGCTCTTGGCATCTCCCTTGGGCTCTAAGCGCGTGCTGGCTTTGGACCCCGGCTGGCGCACTGGGGCAAAGTTGGTATGCTTAGACGCTTTGGGGACGCTGTTACACCACGAGGTTATTTATCCCTTAACAGGGCAAAGCCAAGGGGAAAAAGCAGGGCAAAGGGTGCGGCATTTATGTCAGCAATACGACATTGAAGCCATTGCCGTGGGTAACGGTACGGCGGGGCGTGAGACTGAGGCCTTTGTTAAAGAATTAGCCCTACCGTCACACATTGCTGTTATCCTGGTGGATGAGCGCGGCGCTTCGGTGTATTCGGCGTCGGAAGTGGCGCGGGCGGAATTTCCTGACCAAGATGTGACGGTGCGCGGCGCTGTGTCCATAGGGCGTCGGCTTATGGACCCTCTGGCGGAGCTGGTGAAGGTCAATCCTGCGTCCTTGGGGGTAGGGCAGTATCAGCACGATGTGAACCAAACGGCATTGCAAGAGGCTTTGGCTGAAGTGGTGGGCTCATGCGTCAACGCTGTGGGCGTAGATATGAATACGGCTAGCGGCGAGCTGTTAAGTCATGTTTCGGGTATTGGGCCAGCGTTGGCAAAAAATATTATAACATGGCGTCGTGAGCATGGCGCTTTTACTACGCGTAAGGATTTATTAAAAGTGCCGCGCTTAGGGCCTAAAGCTTTTGAGCTTTCTGCAGGATTTTTGCGCATTGCACAGGGCAAAGAACCTCTTGATGGCAGTGCTGTACACCCTGAGCGTTACGCCCTTGTAAAGCGTATGGCCAAGGATGTGGGCTGTTCTGTGGCGCAGTTGTTAGAAAATGAAGCGGCGCGTCAAGGCATTGATTTACACGCTTATGTGGATGAAAGCATAGGTCTACCTACTTTGCAGGATATTATGGCGGAGCTGGCAAAGCCAGGGCGTGACCCGCGCGCGCCTTTTGAGCAGCACAGTTTTGCTGAGGGTATCACCGCCATTGAGCATCTTGTGGAAGGTATGGTATTGCAAGGTATTGTGACTAATGTGACGCAATTCGGCGCTTTTGTGGATGTGGGTGTGCACCGTGACGGGCTTGTGCATATCAGCCAGCTTGCCAATACTTTTGTGAAAAATCCCCATGATGTGGTGAGTACGGGGCAAAAAGTACGCGTTAAGGTTGTGGAAGTAGATGTGAAGCGCGGGCGTATTACTTTGAGTATGAAAGATTAGGGGTAGTTTTTTTTAAACTTTCTGGATTGCTTCGTCGCTACGCTCCTCGCAATGACCTTGATGAACACATAAAGTCATTGCGAGCGAAGCGAAGCAATCCAGTTCTTTAGGATTTACATTGTACTAGTTTCTATGGGTGCATGTAAACTTTTGATTACGAACAAGATATTTACTACCGTCATTATATGTATCTATATTTCCAGTGATAACTACTTCAAATTCGTATTCTAATGCTGTTTTAAAGCATTCTGCGAGCTCTGCATTTAGTTCATTAATTTCGCCTAAGTAGAGAATTTGTTTCAAGTTATTCGGCGCAGCCACTAGGACAGCGTGATCCAAACTTCCTTCAGGGCTGAGATAGGCATAGCCGATAACAGTGTCCTTTTTGCCTTGCGCAGAACAATCAGCGCTGTTGAATAAAAAAAGAGCAGAGCATAAAACAAATAGAATGAAGATTTTTTCTTTTAACATGCTTTCTCCTTGAGAGGGGGTATTTTGCGTTGACCGTTATCTTCTTTTTAAAAGAGCCGTAAGGGCTATTTTGAAAACATAACGTCAGCAATAATAGGTAGGTATTTGATTTAATCTATAAAAGCAAGATGTATATTTATGTGGGTAAAATAAGCACTTTTATATTACCTGCTTTTTGTGTCCATAAAAATTGCCTTTATCCTTTACAACAGCTTAGGCTTATTTTACCCTTATTAT
>CAYJFR010000038.1:13880-15026 GCA_964369335.1 uncultured Desulfovibrionaceae bacterium
AGTGGTGTAAGCAGTAGTCGTTCCAGTAGTCGGGGGGGCTAATGAAGGTTTTAACCCTTCCGGAAGTGCCTCTTAAGGTTTACGAAGAGCTGGACTATCCTGCTGAGGGCAAGTGCAGCGATGTGGTGCAGATTTCTTCCGCTGAGGCTGACGCTTATTATGAGGCGGCTTTGCACTGCTTTAAGCGCGTGGATGATGCTACAGAATATGTGATAGAGCAGGGCCTTTTGTCTAGCCTTGGCGTGCCCTCATATATGCATAAGCTTATTGAACATACCTATAAAAATTACACCTATCATCCGCATATGTTAGGGCGTTTTGATTTTGCTGGTGGGCTTAAAGATGTACCCATAAAGCTTATAGAATTTAATGCGGACACGCCTTTCAGCATTTTTGAGGTGTCTACCGTACAATACGCTTTGGCAAAAGCTCATGGCTTAAACCCCGATGAGAAGCAATTTAACACGCTTTTTGAGCAATTAGTGGAATTTTTCTCGTATCTTAAAAAGCAAAAACCGCACAGAAATATCTTGTGTACCAATATAAAGCACGGCGAAGACGATTTGAACACGCATATATTGGAAGAAGCCTGTGGGGAAGTGTTTGAGCAGACGGCGTACAGACATTGGACGTCTTTGTCTGTGGGCGCTGATGACGCTTTATGTGTGGTAGAAAAGCTTGATGACGGCTTATGGCATACCATGAACTTTGATACCATAGTGAAAATGGTTCCTTGGGATTGGCTCTTTAAGGAAGACCCAAGCTTTGCCAAGCTTATTGCCAATGCTTTATTGGCGCATCCCGAAACGGTGGTGTGTAATCCTGCTTATGCGGCGGTGTATCAAAGCAAGGCGCTTATGGCCACCATGTTTCAGCTTTTTCCCGAAGACCCTTATCTGCTTTTCACCCATGATACTAAACCTGATAAGCCAAGCATTCCTTATGTGCGTAAACCCATGTACGGACGCGAAGGGGAAAATATTTATCTTTATACAGGCTCTGGCACAGTGGAAACAGCAGGAAGCTACGGTGATGGGCCTATGGTGTATCAAGAAGTAGCACAAATGATACAACACGAAGGCTATTATTATCAGGCTGGCGTTTTTGTTTCTATGGAAGAACCGTGTGGACTGGGCATTCGCCGCT
>CAYJFR010000039.1:0-6627 GCA_964369335.1 uncultured Desulfovibrionaceae bacterium
AGGTATGCACGCCTGGCTCTACGCGGCTCCAAGGCACGCCCATCCACGCCATTTCACGCATGGCAATGGGAGCGGTATTGGCAAAAAGACGCGCCACTTCTTGGTCACAGCCCCAGTCAGAACCTTTTACGGTGTCGGTGAAGTGAACGTCGGGGGAGTCGCCTGCGCTCATGGCAGAGTTACCCAAAGCCGCTTGCATGCCACCCATAGCGGCGGAAGAGTGCGAACGCTTAGGCGGTACTACAGAAAGACAGATAACATCGAAGCCAGCTTGTGCGGCCTCTACGGCAACGCGCTCACCTGCAAGGCCAGCTCCCATGCACAAAAGATCGGTTTGAAAAGTACGCATGTGCTCTCCTTGCTTTAGGATACAGTGATAAAGTGAAAGCGAATAATAGTGAGGATACCAAGCCCCACATACACTGCCATAAGAATCCACATGCGCTTTGTCCATGTGGCGCGATTACTGTCTGTAATAAAACCGTATTTAGCGCCTACACGGAAAAGCCCAATGGCAAGATGTGCACCTACACATACTAATAAGAGTATGTAAAAAGGCGTCCAGCCGTTTTGTTCGCGAAGGGCAGAGCTTTCAGCAGTGATGGGTAAGGCGTCAAGAATAACGTAAATATGAATACTTACCATGACAAGAACAATAACTGCCGTCACTACTTGCACAAGCCAAAGCCATGTGTCTCTGTGCTTCATACTTTGAGCATGACGGAAAAAAACGGGTAATGTGCCTATTTGGAAAGGCATTTTGCGTGCGGCAAGCACAAAGTGCGCTACCATAAGCAAAAGAATAAGAGGCCCGCCCAACTGTGCAAGATACAGTTCTTCTAAAAGCCAACCTAGACTATTCATAATGTTGGGACTTAAAAGCACAGAGCTCACAAAAATAAGGTGTAATAAAGTGAACAATGCCAAAAGGACACCGCTGGCGGCTTGGGCAAAATCCATGCGGCCTGATAAAGCGGTTTTTGACAAAGAGCCCACAGAAACAGTCCTGTTCATACACGCTCCTTCGGTTTACGCAGAGCCAAACGTACTTTTAGCTTCATACAGCTCTGCAAATACATAAAAATTAGTCAAAGTACAAAAATTGCTATTATCTTACTGTATAATGTCCATTTGGTCAATTTTTTACGTAAATTCCCTTATTATCTTGAGAGAATTTTCACTAAAGTCCGTCACCCAGCTCATCTTGCTCTGTAACGCGTTTTAAAAGAGCTCTGCCTTGCATATAATCTACCGCAATGCGGTTATTGTTATTCCGCAAAGAAGCATTGGCGCCCAACTTTTTGAGCGTTTGCATTATCTCATCCATAGGATTAAAAGAGGTGGCTATGATAAGAGCTGTATTTCCATTAACATCTTGCGCGTCAATATGGGCACCGTTTTTTACAAGAAGTTCAATAACTTTTGGGTCATTACCAATTCTTGCAGCGCGGATAAGCGGAGTTTCTCCATTTTGATTCCTTGCATTGACATCTGCACCCGCTTGCAGCAAAAGCTGTACCACGGTAGCTTCTGTATAACCAGACGCACTAATAAGAGCTGTGTCGCCCAAAATATCCTTAGCATGCACATTGGCACCGCGCTCTAAAAGAGCTTTTACCGCCTGTACTCGACCAGACGTAGACACCGCCGCCATAAGCGCTGTGCCTTGAGAGCTGTTACGTGCATGAATATCAGCACCGTTATTCAAGAGAACATCAATGATAGCAGGGTTTTCATTACGCTTTGCCGCAAGCATCAACGCTGTCCAGCCGTCGAACTTATGGGCGTGAATATCAGCGCCAGCGCGCAAAAGCATTTCCGTAATGGCAGGATTGACATTACTGTAACTGGCCCATAAAAGGGGCGTCCATTCATTACCATCGCGCGCGTGTACATTGGCACCAGCTTTAATAAGATTTTCCACAATAATAGGATTAGGATTGGCGGCACTAGCATACATAAGCGCCGTAAGCCCCATAATATCACTGTGTTTGACATCACTGCCAGCTTGAATAAAAACATCAATAACTTGAGGATTTTCATTGGTATTACAGGCAAGCATAAGGGGAGAGGCGCCGTATTGTTGTTCATGAATATCAGCGCCTTTTTCAATAAGAAGCTGAATAATAGCTGGGTCATGCGTGTATTGCCCAGCTAAAATAAGGGGAGAGTCTTCGTTTTCATTACGCGCATTCACTTTTTCACCAGCAACAAGAGCGCTTTGCACTTCTTCTAAGCTAGCATGTTGCCAAAAGGCTTCCGTAAGAAAAGAGTTTTTTTCTTGAGCCCATGCTGACACCCCCAACAAAAGCGACACGCCTAACACAGCACAGCATATTTTTTTATGCATATTTCCCCCTATACGTACAGTATTATATGGACGAATTTTGCATAGTTTACACTAAAATGCACTTATTATTTTTATTTCTCTGCTTTATAGAATAACAGATTGTATTTCATAGTAAAAACAAAAAGACACCTCGCCAAAACCCCCCTCGCTTAGAGGTCATGACAGGTGCCTTTTTACTTAATCCTAACAGGGTAGGACACTCTGGATGATTTGATACAATCCCCCTCGCTCAGAGATAGTACAAATCGTTCAGGGTAGAGATGCATATATCACGATGAAAACACACATAATACAATGCTTTTTCTACACAGTGTTATTCTTTATTTAGCAATGCCTGTGCCAAAATAGAGCTCACATATACTATTTTAAGAGGATTTTTAGGTAAAATATGGATTTTTTTATAATAAAAAAATTATATACTGTACATATTTCACACAGGCACATAAAAAACAACAAAGAGAGCAATACTACAAGAAATAGAAGTGCTCATTTTATAGGCAATGCCCATTTTTTTGGCGTCTATTTTTTTGCTAGTAGTTTTTGAGCCTCATATTTTATTTACGGTAGTATATTCTTTCTTGTAAATAACAATTTGACACATTTTCCGTATCTATATATTCCAAACTTGAATAGTTTGCATATATAAGGGGGATATAATGGAAATTGTTAACAAAATATATACACAGCTTATTTCTGAAGCAAGCGCCGTTTTAAATAAAAATATAAAAAAAAGTGTGATATGATACATTCAGAACAAGAAAGTGTGGATTTTTCCAACAGACATATACGTCAAGCGGCGCGTTTGTCCTTTATTTTTGTGGGTATGGGTATGGCTGTATGGGGTGCACTTATCCCTTTTTTAAAGGTAAATCTTAACGTCAATGAAGCTGTGCTAGGCTTGCTTTTACTGTGCGTAGGTTTGGGCGGACTTTTAGCTATGCCCTTTGCCGGTGGTATAGCGGCAAAATTTGGCTGTAAGCGCACCTTGCAAGTGGTGATTCCTTTGGAATTTGCAGCTATGGTAGGTATTACTTTTGTGGAAAATATTTTGTTGGCAGTCTTGGCATGCTTGCTCAAGGGAATTTCGGTGGGTATCGCCGATGTGGTCATCAATATTCAAGCTGTTTTCATAGAAAGAGGCTGTGCACGTAAATTACTTTCCAATATGCACGCCATGTTCAGCGTAGGAAACATTGTGGGCGCTTTGGGTATAGTGGGTTTATTAAGCCTTGGTATGACTCCAACGCTAGCTGTGAGTTTGCTTGCCATTATAACATGTCTTACGACTTGGCTGTATTGCCGCCGCTATTATCTTTCTTATGGTAGTGAAGACGACAGCGATAGTGGACACGGACTAACCCTGCCTAAAGGTGTCGTCATAGTCATCGGTTTATTATGCTTTTTACTCTATATGAATGAAGGTGTATTACTAGACTGGGCGGCGCTTTTCTTGGTAGAAGAACACAATACCCCCATGACGCAAGCCACCCTTGCTTTTGCTATTTTTTCTACTGCCACAGTTATGGGGCGTTTGGTGGGTGACAGAATAGTGCAAGAGTTTGGTTCAAAAAAAATCTTGATAGTGGGCGCTCTTGTATCTGCTGTAGGGCATGGCATTGTGCTCACTGCGCACAACACATGGATCGCTTTTGCGGGTTTTGCCTTGGTGGGCCTAGGAGCGGCAAACCTCATTCCACAGCTGTTTTCCTTTTCCGCCAAACAAGACGCTATGCCCATGCATCTAGCCATAGCTGCCATAACCATGTTGGGCTTTTTGGGTATACTTGTAGGACCTGCTATGATGGGCTTTGTGGCAGAGGCTTACACCTTACCCTCCGTTTTTGGACTTATGTCTTTCTTTCTCTGTATTATAGCTCTGGTAACGCCATTTCTCATGAAAAAGTTGAAATAATTCAAACGAAAATTGGAGTGAAAAAGTGACATATATCCCCCTCAATCAAATTTTCTATGGCCCTCCCGGTACAGGGAAAACATATCACACCATCAATGCCGCGTTGGAAATTTTAGACCCCGTTATTGCCCAGAGTACAGACCGTACATTGCAAAAAAAGCGTTTTGACGAACTATTGCATGAGGGTAAGATTCGTTTTGTGACTTTTCATCAGAGTTTCAGCTATGAGGACTTTGTGGAGGGTATACGTCCTGTGCTTTCTGAAGATGAAGAGAAAAAAACAGAGAATCTTGTATACAAGGTAGAGTCAGGTATTTTTAAACAAATATGCAAAACAGCGCGCGGGCGTATTGTGAAATCTACCAATGCTACCATAGATATAACAGGAAGAAAAATATGGAAAATGGCTTTAGGGGGTAAAGGGGAAAAAGATATATATCAATCTTGTATTGATGAGAATAAGATTTGTATGGGCTTTGGCGGTGACGTTGATTTTAGCCAGTGCAAAAGCAAGGACGCTATTATTCAAAAAATAACTGAAACCTATGGGCAAGATACGGATAACGCTATTTTATCCTTGCACAGATTTGTCAATGAAATGAAGCTAGGAGATATTGTGGTTATCAATGATGGCTTGCGACATGTGCGCGCCATTGCTGAAATCACAGGTGGCTATGAAATTGACACTAATATACACGCCCTATATCCTCAAATGCGTAAAGTGACATGGTTAAAGGTCTTTGAGCCCTCTATTCCTAGTGATCAATTTAGAGAACAAGATTTACACAGAAAGGCGCTCTGCCCTTTGGACAAATTTCACGCTACAGGCTTGGAAAATCTGCAAAAAGTTATTAACGAAAACCCTCAAGAAGATTCTCCTAGCAATTATGTGCTCATTATTGATGAAATTAACAGAGGGAATATTTCGGGTATTTTTGGGGAGCTTATCACTCTTATTGAACCGTCAAAGCGCCTTGGGGCAGAGGAAGAATTAAAGGTAACACTTCCTTATTCCAGAGATACATTTGGCGTGCCTAGTAATTTGTATATTATTGGCACCATGAATACGGCTGACCGCTCCTTAACGGGGCTTGATATAGCTTTACGCCGCCGTTTTACCTTTGTGGAAATGCCACCCAAGCCCGCATTATTGAAAAATATGCTGCTTGAAGGCACAAATCTTTCTATGCAAGAGATGCTAACGGTGATGAACGCTCGCATAGAAGCCTTACTTGGGCGTGATTATTGCCTTGGGCACGCGCCTTTTATGCATCTTGGTACTACAGTAACTGTCGAGGACTTAAAGCCTATTTTTAGAAATACTATTCTTCCCTTATTGCAAGAATATTTCTTTGAAGATTGGTATAAAATGCATCTTGTACTCAATGACCACAGAAAAAGCAGCGCATTCAAATTTATTAGGCAGAAAAATACAGATAATCTTTTTGGTCATGAGGCTGAGATAACTCTTCCTCATGCAGTGTGGGAAATACAGGAAGAAGCTTTTCATAAGATGGAAAGTTATGTGGGTATTGTGGATGTAACATAAGATGAATACCGCGACCACCATAACAGTCAGAGAATACGCGCGCCTCACCACGAGGGATGTGACAAATACGTTGGAGACGGCGCATATTTCGCCAGCGGTCTTTGATTGGTTGTGCGAGCTTCAAAGCCGCTGGAGCAAGAGAGAAAGCGCATTTATAGACCTTGATGGGGCTAAAACTCTTCGTCTTGGTTCTTATGTGGGTATGCTAGAAAGCCCTTGTGGCACGCGTATAGAGATTTTACCCAAGACGCATACGCACAGTCAGAGTGTGGAGCAAACGCGTGCCTTGCTTTGGCGTATGCTGCATACCTACCTTGGGCAAGATATAAAAAAAGCGGAGATGGCAAGTATTAAATGCGTGCGTAAACCTCTCAGTGAATGGCTTATCACTTTGTTTTTACAAGAACTTTCTCTCTTACTCAAAAAAGGGCTATACGCACATTACACTAAGGTAGATGAAGAGCGAACCTTTATTCGTGGGCAAATTCGTATGGCAAAACAAATGCGCCAGCCCGCGCACAGACAACACCTTACGCATGTGCGGCATACGGTTTTTTCCTTAGACAGGGCAGAGAATCGCCTTTTACGCACTGCCTTAGCATGCTGTCGTCAAGGGACGCAAGACACAGAAAATTGGACTCTTGCCACAACTCTTGAGGGTATGATGCAGCATATTTTGCCAAGTACTCACATACATCAGGATTTGCAACAATGGCAAAATACACGACATATGACGCATTATGCCGCCATAAAACCTTGGTGTGCTCTTATATTACAAAAAAATATTCCTACGGCTTTGCAAGATATGTGGCAAGG
>CAYJFR010000039.1:6727-8498 GCA_964369335.1 uncultured Desulfovibrionaceae bacterium
GAGGGGCATGTAGCCCTTGTCTACCCTCAAACAGATATTTTTTCAGGCATTATCCTGCCCTTTTCTTTCTCCCCGAAATTACACTTGCATGTGCTGGCGTGTGACCTCAATACAGGTCAGCTTGCGCCTTATGATAATGCGCGTTTTTTTCCTTTGAGAAATATGTAGAGATACCCCCTACCATATTTACGCCTTTAAAAGCTGTGCCTCAAAGGGCACAGAGTTCTGAGTGATTTTTCTTTCTAAAATATCATTAAAAATAAGTATATTGCCTGTAATATAGTTGTCATGAAGTGTATATTTATTCAAGGCATCAAAGAGACAAGAATCTTCAAATATTTCACAATGAAATTCCGCTTCTGGAATAACCATAAGAGCGGCATCGGGCTTTTCTGGCGCTTTGATTTCCAGAAAATATTTGGCTTGAACCACAGCGTCTTTTTTGAAAAAGCACAAACCTTGATTGACGGACATGGAGTAGTCATTTTTATCTGCCTTTGCGTACAGCTTGGTCATATTTGTCCAATAATCAGGCCACGAATCTATATTCTTGGGGGCGGGTGTGGTCAAAAAATGCCGCTCTTTAATACGTCTAGTATAGGTTTGCCCTGATAAAGATGACTCTTGCGTGTTGGCAAAATGCTCCGCCAAGGAGTCGAGAAAATACAAATTTTGTTCTATTTTTCTTTGTAAAGAGAAAGCCTTTTGCTGTGCGTCGTGCGCCATTTTTTGCGCATCTATAGCACCATCGGCAAGAATATAGTTTTTAAACTGTTTGAGCGGAATGCCAAAAACCACACACAGCGTAATAACATCTAAAACAAGCATTTGACTTCTTGAATAATATCTATAGCCCGTTTCTTCATTGACATAGGCAGGCACCAAAATGCCCATGGCGTCATAATGGCGCAAAGACCTATGACTGACCCCTTTCATTTTTACCACTTCACCGATGGATAAATATTTTTCCATTGTTCACCTTTATGCTTGACCCTCACATTATGTCATACTTTATAGTACATCTAGCACGCTCTTTTTACCCGTGCAAGGAGTTTACCATGATCAAAACCATCACTTTTAAAAATGTACTTACCTTTACCCTGCCCAGCATATGCATGATGATTTTCTTGTCGCTGTATATTATGGTAGACGGTATTTTTGTTGCCAACCTCATAGGCGCTCATGCTCTTTCTGCCATAAATATTGTAGTGCCTATGATGACGCTCTTTATAGCTGTGGGAACTATGCTCGGCACGGGTGGCAATGCCATATGTGCGCGGCTGTTAGGTGAGGGAAAAACTCTTCAAGCCAAAGAAAATTTCAGTCTCTTTTGCGCTACAGGTGTAAGCATAGGGCTTGTGCTTATGCTTATAACACAGCTCTTTTTAGAAGAAATTACTTATGCTTTAGGTGCTAATGCTGAAACCTATCAATATGCGTATGATTACTTTTTTATGCTGTCGCTCTTTGCCCCTTGCGCTGTCTTGCAAGCTTCTTTTGAGCATTCCATGATTGCCGCAGGACGCCCCCAAATGGCATTTATAGCCCTTGTGTCTGGCGGACTCACCAATCTTATTTTGGATTATGTCTTTATTGTGTACTGTGATATGGGTATGTTGGGCGTGGGCTTGGCTACGGGGCTGGGTTGGTTTTTACCTGTGCTTATAGGTTTACGGTTTTTCTTCAGCTCTAAGACACAGTCCACCTTGCATTTTGTAAAATTCAAAATGAAATTGCGCACCATTCTTACCGCCTTTGGCAATGGCTCTTC
>CAYJFR010000039.1:8598-14957 GCA_964369335.1 uncultured Desulfovibrionaceae bacterium
CTACAATTTATAAGCATATCATCAGTGTTACTGGTGGGTATTGCCTTTGCCATTAACGAAAGTTTAGCAAGTCTTTTTTTAGACACAAGCACTAAGGCGTATACTCTCACCGTGGAAGGCTTTTACCTCTTCGCATTGGGCTTTCTTTTCTCAGGTGTAAATATATTTGCTTCTGGATTGTTTACTGCTTATTCCAACGGCAAAGTATCTGCTTTTATTTCCTTTTTACGCACATTCTTCTTTATTACCGTGTCTATTTTAGTGCTTCCTCATTATATGGGCTTAACGGGAGTCTGGTTGGCTGTGCCCATTGCGGAGTGTGTTGCATTCTTTTTGTCAGTATATTACTTTATGCGCTACAAAGAGCGCTATATGTATGAACATACAGCAAGATTGCCCCAAAAGCGCCACTATGTGGCATAAATACCGTGCGATAGTATAGACACCGCAATGCGGTACAGAATGCCGCAACGCGGTATAAATATAGCTTATGATAGCAAGGAAAACACATGTTGCAATTTATTGGTGAAATTCTCACGCCGTACACACATATTGATGATTGCCCACGTAATGTGAATCAGAATGGGCCTGTATGTTCCCTTGTATTGGACAAAGAATTTCAAGGGGGTTTACGTGGCTTAGAGGCTGGTCAGAAAATACTTATTTTGTATTGGCTAGACCTCACAAGAGAATACACTATAGAACGTAAATCTCCTCGTTATGACACACCAAGAGGCGTTTTTTCTTTGCGCTCACCACGCAGACCCAACCCCATTGGAGCTGCGGAGCTTGTCATTGAGAGTATTGCAGAAAATATTGTGTATATAAAAGGCCTTGATTGTGTGAGTGGGACAAAGCTTTTAGACATTAAGCCTGCCATGAAAGGCGAATAAAAAGGATATATATGAAAACACCGTACGAAATTCAATACGAAGCTTTTTCCACCGCTGGTGGTTTGTATGACGAAAGGCGTGCAAGGCTCTACGCTACTTTTGCCGATGACCTTATAGCAGACGGCTCTTTTTCCCTAGTGTATGAAGGCGTAGCACACGCATGCTATACCCTATAACTATTGATAAAACACCTCATCTCAAATGTTATATAGTCGCACCTGTGGCAGTGTTGCCAGAGTATCAAAGACAAAGCTATGCCACACGGCTTATAGAAGAAGCAGAAAAACAACTAAAGCCCGATGTGGTCTTTATTATGGGAGAGCCGCACCATTATGCTAGACGCTATAATACGCCGCATAAAGTGCTTCCGCCTGTGAGCACCAATGCGCCCCTAGATTGTTGTTTGCGCTGGAACTCACCCCACACGCTCTTGACGACGTAGGCGAATCTACGACTAGCGTTACAGGGCCGTACGCTGACCCCAATATGTGGAAACATCCCGACTACCAAGTATAGCAAGCTGTAAGATATAAACAGGGGAAGAGGTAAAGCTTTTCCCCTAAAAAAATAAGCTCATAGCACAATACACAAGCAATAAAGCCATAATGCCATTGGTTATTTTAGCGTATTTAGAAAATATCAACGTAAAAACAGCGCCAAAGCCAGACCAAAGCACAGTACACACAAAGCCAATAAAGGATAAAAGCAAAATAAATCCCATAATAGCCACAGTATTATGGGCATAGTGCGGCAAAATATAGGCGTCCATAGAAACTATACTGTAAATATAGAGCTTTGGATTGATAAATTGCAAGGTTAATCCCGTAACAAAAGAGCTTGTCGCGTACTTTTCTTCTATGGTGTCGCCGCTGTCCCATGTTTTCCATGCCAAATACAAGATATATCCTGCCCCCACAAAGAGCATGGGCATTTCTATGACAGGAAGCATCACAGAAAGCAAAGAGCTGAAAGCTGTACACAGAGAAACAACGCAGCAAAAACCTGCAAAAATTCCCACATTAAAGGGTAAAGACTTTACAAAGCCTATGCGCCCAGCGTTAGACATGGACATAATATTGTTAGGCCCTGGAGTTACAGCCGTAATACCTGCATACGTCAAAAAACTTAACCAACTAAACATTTTTATTGCCTCCCGCATACTCTTATGCTTCAATGGACTATCAGTACAATATGTTGCTATGATGTACTAATAGTCCTGTATATTGTCAAGTCATTTTACGGAGGTTATTCTTTGAGTATTAATCTTGCTGTGGCACGTAATATTAAGCATATTCGAGAGCAGAAAAAACTTACTTTGGATGCGGCGGCACAAGTGACGGGCGTTTCGCGTAGTATGCTCGCGCAAATAGAAAAGGGTGATGCTAACCCTACGGTGTCGGTGCTTTGGAAAATTGCCAATGGGTATAAGGTGGCCTTTACTTCTCTTGTGGAAGAAAAAAATGCCATGACCACGGTGGTTCGCGCCGAAAACATTACCGCCATTACAGCTGGTGACGGTAAGTATTTAAATTATCCTGTGTTTTGCTTTGACGAACAACACGCCTTTGAAGTGTATCGCATTGTTATTTTAGTGGGCGGCACGCTGGAAGCCAAGGCGCATCTTCTAGGAACAGAGGAATATATTACGGTGTTTTCTGGCAGTGTGGCTGTGAGTGTACAAGATAAAGTTTACAATTTGCACACAGGGGATTCCATACGCTTTTTGGCGGATGTGGCGCATTCTTATACAAATATTGGGCAAGAGGATGTTTCGCTCAGTATGATTTTATATTATCCTAAATAATGAATAAAAGGCGCAAGGATGCATACTCTTTGCGCCTTGTTAAATGGTTATATATTGTCTTTTTGCACTTTACAGGGGTTTCCAAAGGCGATTTTATTACTGGGAATATCCTTGGTCACCACACTGCCAGCCCCAATAACCACATTATCACCTATGGTCACGCCGGGCATGATAATAGCACCGCCGCCAATCCACACATTGTTTCCTATGCTGACGGGCTTGGCAATATTTTTACAAAAAGCAAAACTGCCGTCTTCCTTAGGCTCACCAAATCTTTCAGCGGCATTTTTAGGATGATATACTGTATAAATTTGCACAGAAGGTGCTATAAGCGCATTATCGCCAATGGTAATGGTATTACAGTCTAAAAAGACGCAGTTCATATTCACTTCGCAATTATTGCCAAAGTAAATATTATTGCCATAATCCACATAAAAAGGTGCTGTAATCCAAAGATTTTTCCCCTTACCGCCTAAAAGCTCAGAGAGAAGCTTTTCCTTTGCCTGTAAATCAGCGGAATCAAGAGCATTATATTTTCGTGTGAGATTTTTTGCCTTATGCCATTGGCGTAATAAATTCTCATCTCCACAATCATAGAGGAGTCCTGCAAGCATTTTTTCTCTTTCTGTCATAGCATATCCTTTGTGCTGTATGTGAACACACTCTACATATATTCTTTTGCTCAACTAGGCTAGGGCTGTCTCTAAATAAGAAGCCAAAGCTTTGGGTATGACTGCCAAAGTAAATCCTGTGGTTATTCCCCATGTAAATTATATAAAAGAGGCTAAACCCAAAAAAAACAGCCCCGCAATAATCTTACGGGGCTGTGAATATTTTTGGTAGCTAGGAGAAGACTTGAACTTCCGACACCACGGGTATGAACCGTGTGCTCTGACCAACTGAGCTACCTAGCCGTGTGGATAGTTTTTACTACCAACGAGAGAAGCTTTTATCGAAGTTTTATTTTTTTTGCAAGTGTTTTTTTGCCATATGTCATATTTTTTCACATAACTTACACAAGCATGATATACCATACGAGGGGTGCCATAATAAGTCTATACACCGCAAAAGGCACAAGCGTGCAACGAGAAAGCAAGGAAACAAAGCCTTTAATGGCAAAAAGTGCGGCTATAAAAGATCCCACAATGCCGAGGGCGAAGAAGGGCACATCAGCGCTGCTCAAAATATCCCAGCTTTTGAGCAAGTCATAGCCTGTGGCCGCCACCATGATAGGCACAGCGGCAATAAAGGAATATTCCGCCGCAAGCTGTCTGCTAGCACCAAGAAGCATACCGCCCATAATAGTAGAAGCAGAGCGCGAAAAGCCTGGCCAAAGCGCCAAGCATTGAAAGCAGCCAATGCCGAAAGCTTCTCGTGGTGTCAGCTCGTCCAAGGTGGTTTGGCGCACCACGGATGAGGGTCTGCGCTCCACAATAATCATAAATAAGGCACCCACCACCAAGGCCATAAGTACTGTTGTGGGGGTGAAGAGATAAGCTTTGATATAGGAGTGCAACAGCAAACCTAGAACACAGGCAGGAATACAGGTTAAAATAAGTAAATAAATACCGCGTAATCCTGCAAAACGCTGTGTTTTTTCTTGCCCTAAGGGATAATCCACCTTGGGAGGAACAAGAAGCCCCCAAAAGCGTGGCCAATACAGCACCACCACCGCCATAATGGCGCCAAGCTGAATCATAACTTGGAAAGTTGCCGCTTTTTCACCTGTAAAATTCAGCATATCCCCAGCAATAATAAGATGCCCTGTGGAAGATACGGGCAAAAACTCTGTAAGCCCTTCTACAATACTCAAAATAATTGCAATATACCATTGTTCCATAAAAAGTCCTCAAAGGATAAGTAAAAATAGCTTTTGCGCCTTGCAAAATACTGCAAAATACCGCATACTAGGAAAGTCTAAGAAATTTCTTTTGTGAACATGCATTCAAAGGAGTACATTATGACATTCCCCTTACCTCAAGGCGAATTATTACGCCGCGCTGTGGCTCATATGGCCACAACTCTTCAAGAGGATCCTGAGCGCACTCTGTCCAGTGTGTTGGACGAAACAAGTATGCGCTTCAATCTTTCCCCCTTAGATAGTGAGGGCTTATCACGTTTTTTTGAACGCCCTGTGCAACATACTGATGCCTATGTAGGGCATACCAATTTAGCGCAAAAATAAATCTTCACCCGCAGTGCTGTTTTTTAACAAGCACTGCGGATTTTTTTATATTTTTAAAGAATAAGACTGCCATCGGGAACTGGCCCCATAACGCTGAGCAAATCAAGTTTACCGTCTTTTTCTGCTGTAAGAACCATACCATGAGAGACTAATCCGCGGATTTTGCGCGGTGCAAGGTTTGTCACCACACACACTTGCTTACCCACAAGGCTTTCAGGGGTGAAAAATTCTGCCAATCCCGAAAGTATTTGACGTGGAGCTTCTTCACCAAGAGCAATTTCCAAACGAAGAAGTTTGTCGGCATTGGGGTGTTTTTCTGCCACAAGGATAGTACCCACGCGCATTTCCACCTTCTTAAACTCATCAAAGCTTATGTCAGGCAAAGCGCCTTCTACTGGTGTTGCTACAACAGGAGCGGCTTTTTCCGCTTTATTTTCAGCTTTGGCCTTTTCTTTCTTCTCTTTCTTGGGCTTTTCGGCGCTCTTGGGCATTTCCATACGCGGGAAAAGATTAGAAGCTTCAGCAAGGCGTGTGCCCACTGCCAAAGTTGCCCATGTGTCAAGTTCTGCAAGTAAGTCCACTTTTTCCACTTCTTGCCCCAATTGCTTGAGCATTGCCATAGCCGCTTCAGGCATGACAGGATACACAGCAAGAGCTATTTTACGTAAGGATTCAAGCAGGGTATACATAACAGCTGTGAGGCGTTCCATATTCCCTTGCTTTGCCAAAGCCCAAGGAGCTTGGGTGTCTACGTATTTATTGAGCGAGCGTACAAAATCCCATAAAGCGTCGAGACCTTGCGCAAAACGCACATTTTCAAAAAGCTGTATATAATTTTGTAAAGCTTCACGCGCATTTTGTCGCACAACAGCGTCGTCTTCCGTTTCGTACAAAGGCTTAGGCACAACACCGTTAAAATACTTGGCATTCATGGAAAGCACACGACTAAAAAGGTTTCCAAGGTCATTGGCAAGGTCGGCATTAATACGCGTAATCATGCTTTCTTCGGTAATGGAAGCATCCGAACCAAAATGCATTTCACGTAAAAGGAAATAACGGAAAGCGTCAAGCCCAAAGCGCTCTACCATGTCCAGCGGCTCAATGACGTTACCCAAGGATTTAGACATTTTAGTATCACGCACAAGCCAATAGCCATGTACATTGAGATGCTCATAAATAGGCAAATTGGCGGCTTTAAGCATGGTAGGCCAAAAAACCGCATGCGGCTTTAAAATATCCTTAGCTACCAAGTGTTGCGCTGGCCAAAAATCTTTGTATTCTTCGCTTTCAGGCCAATCAATGGCGCTGATATAGTTGATAAGAGCGTCAAACCACACATAGCACACGTACTCTGTATCAAAGGGCAATTCAATACCCCATGTGAGGCGCGATTTAGGGCGAGATATGCACAAATCTTCCAAAGCGCCGCTTTCAAGCATGGCAAGCACTTCATTTTTATAGCGCTCAGGGCGAATAA
>CAYJFR010000040.1:0-2283 GCA_964369335.1 uncultured Desulfovibrionaceae bacterium
TCCCCTTAAGGGATAAATGCTAGCGCCAAAAAGTGTTCTCCCTCCCCCACACCCCGCGTTGCTCTCGATTTCCGTAAGGCTCGCTCCTCGCTTAACGGCAACGCTTCGCGCCCTTTGGGTCGGTCCCTCTCCCAAAACGCGCTTATTGTATTATATTTCACGTTTTTTTTATAATTTACTCTACATGAAGTTAAAAAACACTTGAGCCCCATATCATAAGCGGATAAAAAGGCTTTATGCAATATGATACTTCCCCCCTTATGCCCACTCCTGGCTTGCCTGAGTTACAAGAAGAGCAATGGATACCGCACAAGCCCATTCCCTTGGTGCTTATTCTTGAAGAAATAAATTTTGGTGGTACGCAAAGGCAGATGATGGAGCTAGCGCGCCATCTTAATAGAGATATTTTCAGTCCCGAAATCTGGACAGTACGCGCTGGAGAAGATTTTTTACCTATGGCACAAAAATATGATATTCCTGTGCGTATGCTTTGCCATGATGCTAAACTTGTGCCTTTACACGGTATAAAAGCCCTTGCCAAGGAGCTTTTTACACGCCGTCCGCCTATTATTCACTTGCATACTACTTTTCCCAATGTTTGGGGCAGAATATTAGGCAGATTAAGCAGAACGCCTGTCATTGTGGGCTCTATACGCTCTAAACGCAATGTACATAAGCAAAAAGAACGCTATGCGTGGTGTTTGGCACATACGCATATCTGCAACGCCGCTTCTTTGTATAATGACCTCATTCAAGAGGGTTTACCCGCGCATAGGCTCTATACTATTCCCAACGGTGTGGATATTGAGCATTTTACGCCGCCTGTCACAGGTTTGCACAAAAAGCCACATATTATCACCGTTGCGCGTCTTGCCAAGGAAAAAAATCAAGAAACCTTGCTCTGCGCCTTTGCTCATGTGGTAAAAAGCATGCCTGAAGCTCATTTGCATATGGTAGGTGACGGCCCTTTGCGCCATATGTTAGAAAATCTCGCTCTTGAGCTGGGTATCAACTCTCATATAACTTTTCATGGGGGAAGCTCCCAAGTTAAAGAACTTTTGACCAAGGCACGCGTCTTTGCTCTTTCTTCCATAGATGAAGGCACACCCAATGCCATACTTGAAGCTATGGCTATGGGTTTACCCATTGTATCCACAGCGGTAGACGGTATTCCCGCCATGGTGCAAGAAAATAAACACGGATTTCTTGTACCCGCTCGCGACAGCAAAAGCTTAGGCGAAAAACTGCTTCATCTTCTTTCCACAGAGAACCTTGCTGAAGATATGGGCGCCGCCTGTAGAACTCATGTGGTAGAAAATTACTCTTTACAGCTTATGGCTCGTCGTCATGAGGCTGTATACACTCAATATTATAAATCTGCCATGAAATAAGCTTATTTCTTATCTTATGCGCTCTGGATACAAAAAAAGGGATACTGTGCGACAGTATCCCTTTTTTGCGTATATAATCTATCTCTAATTTTTACCCACAGGCTCTGCAGGTGCATTATACGGAGAAACTCGCGATCCAAATGAAGAAGTGATGGGGCGGCTCACAGGCTCTTGTGGTAAAGCATTATTTGGTTTTTGTTGTGTATCAACATTGGTGCTTGCTGTAGAGCTTGCCTGTGTTTGCGCCTGTACTTGTGTAGGGGGCATAGTGGGCACAGCAGGCTTTTCTGCAGGTCTCACTGGTGGCTGTGTAAAAGACATAGGTTGAGGCTGTCTTTGCGGCGGAGTTGTCGCCTTTTGGGGTTGAGGCTTGGGCGACGGATTTGCTTTTACTGGAGCAGGTACGTGTGCCACAGGTTGCTTGGGCACAACGCGCGCTCTATTTTGCACGCGTGTAGGTTGCTTGGCAGGATATAAAGGAGGCGCATACACCAAGGCAGGGTCTTTCACAGGTTTGCCATTGGTATACATTTGCGTTGGTCCGCGCAAGGCGTCGTATTGCAAACGTGCGCCGCCGCTTTTCATCCACACTTCCCCAAGGCTGGCATTGGGGCCGGCAGGTGTTGGCAGGTTGGAAACATAACCGCCCACGCTGTATGCGCCTGGCATTACGCTAGGGCTTTGAGGATAGCCTGGGGGCAAAGGCGCAGAACCTTGTTGCACATAGCTTGGCGTATATGTTGGATATGGCGCAGCGTTTTGTAATTGCGGCGCAGGAACTCTATGTATATTGGGGTCTGGGTGATACATGCCGCAGAACTGACACGGAGGATAAGGCAATAAACCCGGTGCTACAGGCACACCTGCCGCAGCCACATAACCTTGGGCGGGT
>CAYJFR010000040.1:2383-9209 GCA_964369335.1 uncultured Desulfovibrionaceae bacterium
CTTGTGCCAAGCCTTGGGCGGGTGCTTGTGGTTTAGGTCGCGCTGGAGCTTGTGGCACATACCCAGTAGGAACTTTTGTCACTGTAGAAGCTGGCGCTGTATTTGGATAAGGCGCATCAGCAAGCACAGGCATAACCATAAGCATGACCACTGTGGCTATAGCTAAACTCATACGAAGTAGATAGAGTAGTGAACGCATAATTTCTCTCCAAAATATATGTCTTACACATACCCTATCGGATTTTTTTTCATTTAGCTTAGAGTATAAGGCATTTTTCCTTGCTGTATCAAGAAAAAGTCTGCAATTTCTGTATACTTCGTCAAAAAATACCGCCCTTGACCTACACAAGACACTTGCAGTATCACAAGAGGAGGCGAGGATATATTTGCTCATTTTTTCACCATTCTTATTGTAAAGGGAGTCATAAACCATGTCACCTCTGTTTACCCCATCTCCACCACAAAGCCATAAAACCCCATGTATTACCCTTATCGGTATGCCCGGCATTGGTAAATCCACTGTAGGATTGGCTTTATCTAAAGTCTTGGACTGGGCTTTTGTGGACACAGATTATATTATCGAATCCATGTACGGCGTGCAATTACAACATGTGACAGACGCCATGAGCAAAGAAGAATTTCTTGACCTTGAAGGGCAAGTTATCCGTACTTTACGTCTTTTCCGCTCAGTTATTGCCACAGGTGGCAGTGTTATTTATCGCGATGATGCCATGAGACATTTACGCAGTCTTGGCCCTATCATCTATTTACACGCCCCCTTACCACTTATTTTAGAGCGCATTGCCCGCAATCCACAGCGCGGCATAGCCATTGCGCCGGGGCAAACCATTGAAGATCTCTTTGAGGAACGCGCCGCATTGTATACAAAGTATTCGCAATGCGCCTTAGAAGTCAGTAACTTTACCCCCGAAGAGTGCGCTAAAACCATTATTCATCTTTTACGCACAGAGCATCTTATGCCTTGATAGGCATAATAGCTGACTGTTCTGATAATCTCAAATACAATAATACACATTTCTGACTTACTCTTTGAACTTTTACCTTTACAATAACAAAAGGCGTTCCATCGTAAAATGGAACGCCTTATAGTTATAGACAAAAAGCCTTATAAAAGATTAATGGTACAGCCATTTTCCCTTGGTATAGGCCACAATTTCTGTCATGCTACGCGTGCGCTCCAAGGAGCAAGGCGCCGCAAGAGCTTGAGCCTTGGTAGAGCCTGTACAAACATAAAAAAGCTCTCTGTACTTAACAGTGCCCGCATAATCATTGCCAGAAGCATGATGGATTTCGGTCATCACGTTACTTTCATCAATTTCTATATAACGTGCCTTAAACACGCCATCTTCCTTGGTCACAGCTTTGCTGTTTTTATGCGGCATAATATTTTTTGCCGCATCGTGCACAAGCTTTTTAGCAATGGTGTCAAACTGCGCTTTGATTTTTGCCTCAGAGGCAAAAGCGGCGCTTTGTAAACCAAAGCATAAGGCAAGTGTCAGGCAAAGCACGCCAAAGTTTTTCCAAGGAGTGTTGCCCTTAACCAATATATATGGATTGTGTTGCATAGACCCTATACCTTTCTATGATTTATTGAAAAATAAGCTCTACACGACGGTTTAAGTAACGGCCTTCTTCATTTTTGTTGTCATACTTAAAGGACTTACCGCGACCAATAGGGCTTAAACGGCTGGAAGGAACGCCCAATTGCATAAGATAGCTTGTTACAGCTTGAGCACGCTTTTCGGATAATTTTTGATTGTAGGAATCAGTACCGATGGAATCTGTCCAACCTTCTACAATAACACGCTTTCCAGGCTGAGATTTGATAATGACAGCGGCGGCATTCAAAGTATTTTGAGAAGCGGCGTCAAGCACAGCGGAGTCAAAGGCAAAGTTTACACCGCGTAACACGATAACTTCTTCGCTTTCGTCACACCAAATATCAAGCACGAATTTTTTCAATGCCGCATCGTCAGAAGCAAGCTTCACACCTTCAGCCACAAGGGAAGCAGGATTCAATGCTGCCAAAGCCGCTATGGTGTTTTTTTCTTCGGGAGTTTGTGCAAAAGAAATAATATGCACAACTACGCCGCGTTGAGCTGCGTACATGGTTCTAACAACGTCTACAATATTGGCACCGCGATTGTTTCCGCCGTCAGTAACCAAAATAATGGCTGCATTGCGTTGCATACCTGCAATCCAAGGCTCATAGCTTTGTATGCCTGTACCCAAGGGGGTCATGCGTCCAAATACTTCAAAGTCACTGTGCAACTTATCAATGGCGCCTTGCATAGCGGCGCGGTTCCACAAAGATTGGCTGATGATGGTTGAAGCTGGCGCTACAGTATGTAAGCCGCCTGCATAGTCAAGGTCTGGAATAACGGCATTAATGCGTGATAAAACTACCTTGGCAATATCCACTTTAGGCTCTTTAATAAGACCATGAGAAAGCATCATAGAACCGGAATAGTCTACCACGAAGTCAAAGCTGGAAACTTTTTTACCGCACACAAGGTTTGCCTGAGCAAAAGTAGGCATTACCAAAACCAAGAACAAAAAGGTTGTAATAGCTCGTAAAAACAAAGTAATTCCTCCATAAAGAATCATTTTTTTGGTTTTTGTTTTTTTAAATATGAAGCATAGCACTTTACGCTACGCCTCCTATCCTGTATAGTATTTTTACGCGCATAGCAATCTTTTATACCTAACCCCCCACCAAATAACGCTTTTTTTGCATGGGAGTATGTCATGTATACTATACCTTTCTACAAAATCAACCCTAGCGGAAACATGACCGTCCTCTTTGAAGGCATAAACTTTTCACAAGAAGAGCAACTTTTTTTCACACAACAAGCCATCTCTTCCCAACACCTACATTGCGAACAGGTGGGCTTTGTGGACACGGCAAAAGGTATTTTACGCATGGCTGGCGGCGAATTTTGCGTCAATGCCACGCGCTCTTTGGGGCTTACCATGGCTTTACAAGCTACACAGCACAACCTTAGTCATGAGTGGAAAGGACAAATACTCACCTCAGGTATGCAAGAGCCCTTAACTGTAGAGGTAAAAAAGCCAGAAATAGACGCTTTACGCTATGGTTATGATGTGACTTTGCATATTCCTGTGCCGACCCTTCCCCCCATGCAAGAGGTGAGTAAAGGACTTGTGCTTGTGACCCTTGACGGCATAAGTCATCTTCTTATAGATGCAGAAATATACCCATTTTGTGCTGAGACGTGGCAAGAAAGCGCGCGTGCTTTTCGTCAGCAATTAGGCATAGATCATCTCCCTGCTGTGGGCTGTATGTGGTGGTCGCCCATAGTCAACCAACACTCTCAGCACAAAGTATGTAAAATGCGTATGCATCCTGTGGTACGCATACAACATCCCTTTACAGAGTGTTATGAGAATTCGTGTGGCTCTGGCACATTAGCCCTTGCTTTATGGCTCTTAAAAACAACATCGCATAAAATCTGCTTTGTACAACAGCCCGGCGGCTATTTAAGTCTTGAGTTTCAAGAACACGGCTATATGCGTCATGCCCTCTTGGGTGGTCCTGTACATATGTGTGCACAGGGACAAGCTTTTTTTGCCAAGCCTGTAACTCCCCTGTAAGCTTTTGCTAAGAGAGAACCATGCGAGAAAAATTTTTTTTTGACAAAGAAGATTATGAGCTACTGACCTTTGTAAATAAAGTTCTTATTATGCAAAAAGATGAGCGTGTCAGCGATGAAATGCTCAATGTCAACTTGCATCCTCACGGCATAAAAAGCCTTGCCCTATCGCGGGACATGCGTATTGCCAATGCTATGATTCGCCTTCTTGCCAGTGCTGACGGCAAGGACAGCGTGTACCGTTTGCAAGCCTTGCGCACCCTCAATGATGAAGTTTTACACAGCGCAAAAGCAGAATTTCGCAATAATACTGGGCGTGTTCTTGTGGAAATCATGAAAGCTCTTGTGCGCGCCCACGGAGATATAAAAAAACAGCTTTACCTTGCCAGTGACTTCCGTAATGCGGCTCAAGGCAAACCCCATACTATACGCGCATTTCTTGAAGAATATCATCTGGTGGAAATGCCAGAAGATTGGTCGCAACTCACTTTTGACCATCATGTGCACGATGCTAACACTAAAGGGCGTAAAAGCCCCACGCATCTTATTATGGATGCGCACCTCAAGGGTATTCGTTATCTTACGGTTATTTATTACAACTATATTAATGAAGAAGCCGCCGAAGAAATTTTGCACGCGGCGCGTATTGTTAATATGCATGTGCGCATTGGCATTGAATTTTCCCTGCCCTTTGCTGACAAACATATTCAAATGGTATGGTCGCCGCGCTATGTGGATAACCCTGACAGGTTTATGGAGTTTTTAGCTGAAGCGCCTATGCAACACCTTATGAAAATGGGCAAAGAGGCTTCGGCTTGGCGTGTGCGCTGGGTGTATGATATGCTGGACGCGTGGAATGATACACACGCGCAAGAAATTGCTCAACAAACAGGCATGGACTCTGCTGCTTTTGCACATTTGAGCCATGAAAGCTTTCATGCTTTTGTAGCCTCTGGCCAAGCGTCATATACGCATTTAGCAGAATTTATCTATGCCCGTATGGAAACAAGCATACAAGCGCGGCGCAAAGAGCTTATAAAAGAAGCAAAACGTCTTGGTGATACTAGCGACGATACATTACAAGATTTACAAAGGCAAAAAAAGCTCTTAGACGAAATAAGCATAGAATATATTTATGACACCTATGTGAGCAAGACCTTGAGTAAGGAAAAGGTCAAATTTTTGGGTGTATGCAAAGCACCTAACAGACCAAGCCTTTTATGCTTAACGCCGCTTTCTCTTTTGGACTGGCTCACCTCCATTCAAGCCAGTGGTTTTATCACCTTACAACTGGGCGGACTCACCGCAGAAGATGTTTTAGTGCTTCTTTGGCAGTGCCAAGGGCTTATTACGCACTTAGAAATTTTCAATGTGCAAGAGTGGGAAAACGGTCGCCTTGATTGTAGCGAAGAAATAAACACCCTACAACAAGCGCTTAATCTTGGTTCTGCGCCACGCTTGAAAAATATTGTTATGCTCATGCTCAAAGAGCGTGAAAAGAAAGACGCGTCCATGCTCACGAGCTGTGAGCATCACACCAGACGTAAAGAAATCTTACACGAAATATTGCGCAATATTCCCTCATTGACCAATCTTTATAGCTCCCCGAAATTGCGTTCACGCATGGGCACAAGCACCACTGACCGCCCCATCAACCATAGAAAGATGGGTTTTGTCTTTCCACAAACCTTACCAGCGCGCAGTAGAAAAGTTTTGGAGCAAGAGGGCGAGAAAAACGAAGTACCCTTTACCCTCTCCATACACCAACTAGTGCGCTACACCCCCAATGTATTTCTTTGGCAGCCCTCGCGCCTTACGCGTATTATCAGCGCTTTGCCTTGGTTTAAAAAACATTATTACACCAAGGAAGATGAGTGGCGTACCCATTCAGCTACAGCCAAATATGGGCAACAAAGCAATATGCATCTTTTAACGCTGAACCCTAAAAAGCCCAAAGAACCTCTTCCACAAGAAGGTTTGCCCCCAAGGCGCTACCTTAATACCAAGCTTTCCAATGTACTGAAAGTGCTCTTGGGCTTTATTCCTGCAAGCATTGCCTTTCACTATACGCAAACATGGTGGGTGCTGGCATGGTTTGGGCCTATTATATGGTTTGGCATTACAGGTATACGTAATATTTTACAATTTGTAGTGGCAGGCAGAGGCTTATACCGTACTTCGCTCTTGCGCTGGCGGGATTATGTCAGCTGGTCGCGCCTGTGCGACTCCCTATTATATACGGGATTTTCTGTACCACTCTTGGAATTGGGCGTGCGCATTTTTCTTTTACAAGAAATGCTTGGTATCAATGCCATAACGCATACTGTGCTTGTGTATACGGTTATGTCTGTGGTCAATGGCTTGTATATTTCTTGGCACAACCTTATACGCGGATTGCCCAAGGAAGCCATCATTGGCAATCTTTTCCGCGCCGCTTTTGCCATACCCATTGCCCTTGTCTTCAACGAAATTATTTTAGAATTTCTTGAACATGTGGCGCGAGTGCCTCAAGCAGAGGTTGCCGTGGCGACGGGTTCTGCCATTATTTCAAAGCTGGCTTCGGATACGGTGGCGGCGCTTATTGAAGGTTATGCAGATATGAAAGGTATGGTGCGCATGCGCCGTTGGGATTATCAAACCAAACTCAAAGAGCTTTTTCATACCTATGTGCGCCTTGACCTCACCTTTCCAGAAGAAGATATTCACGACCTTGTGGCTTCACCGCACGATCTTTTACAACGTGTTGCGGAAAAAGACCCACAACTACACGATACTCTCGTTATCAATGCTTTAGATTTTATGTATTTTTGGTATTATCGCCCACGTTCGCGTGAAGTTTGCAAAAAATATATTCGCCTTATGACCCCTGAAGAAAGACATGTTTTCGCTTCTTTACAATTAGTACTTTTACAAGAACGTGAAGTGAGTCAACTTTTCGTCAATGGTCTTGTGGGACGAAATTTCAGTGATGCCTTGGCTTTTTACCTCAACAACCACCGCAAGTACATAAAAAAGCTCTTAAAAATCTGCGCCATGGAATATAATGAAAACGAAAACAAAGTTGCGTGAAGGATTTAGTACAGGAACAGCCGCCACAGCCGCCGCCATGGCGGCTTTAGAATGCTTGTTAAGCGGTGTTTCTTGTACTTCTATGCTGACCCCCATGCCTCCGCAAGAAGACAACAACAGCC
>CAYJFR010000040.1:9309-14392 GCA_964369335.1 uncultured Desulfovibrionaceae bacterium
GCTGTAGGAAAAGCAGCCATCAACCCCGCACCGCAACGACAAATTACTCTTGGATTACACCTAATTGCGCATAAATACGGTTATGGTGGCGGAATGGAGGTTTGCATTTGTGTTCCTCACGGTGAAGACATAGCCAAAAAAACTTTCAACTCCCGCCTTGGTATTTTGGGTGGCATATCTATTTTAGGCACACAAGGAACAGTGAAGCCTTTTAGCCATACAGCATGGCAAGCCACCATTACCCAAGGCATACAAGTAGCCTCTGCCACAGGTTGCGAAACCCTTTGCCTTTCCACAGGGCGACGTTCAGAAAAACTCTTATTGGCAAAGCTTCCGCACTTACCTACACAAGCAGCAGTGCAAGCGGCAGACTTTGTCAAATTTTCCTTGGAGGAAGCGGGAAAGTATCCCTTTAAAAATATTGCTTGGGGCTGCTTTTTTGGTAAGCTTATTAAGCTGGCACAAGGTTATGAGAATACGCACGCGCGCCAAGCTCAGCTGGATTTTACCACTTTATATACATGGTGCGCCGCTGAGGGTATGGACATTCCTCAGATACAGCAGTGCGTCACAGCCCAACACGCATTAGAGTATATACTTGCTTTTCCACAACAAAATATACAACAACGCGTATTACGCAATATCCACAACAAAGCAACAACAACGGCGTCCACTTTTGCGGCGCGCCCTGTGCGCGTCTATGCTTTTCATCTTAACGGACAGGATCTTTTATCACCATGCTAACGCCGCCCCCTGTACATATTCTTTCTTGCTACGGACAGCTTTTTACACCACAAGAACAAGCTTTATTAGAGCAAGCGCATATCATTGCCGCCAGCACATCTCTTTTACATCAGATACGCCAAAGCAATCTCGCTCATTGCGAAGATATTATATGGCATGCTTGGCAAAATCCTTTGAAAGAATCCTTGCTTTTTTTGGAAGCACAGCACGCTCAAGGTAAAAATATTGTGGTGTTGGCTGACGGTGACCCTTTATACTTTGGCATTGGCGCAACCTTAGCCAAGCGTCCGTATTTTGCGCAGAATAAAAGCCTTCATATACATGCTGGCATAAGCATGATGCAAAGAATATGCGCCCTCGCTTGTGTACCTTGGCATGAAGTGTGTCATGTGTCCTTACACGGACGAAAAGAGCCGCATCATTGGACGCCCTTATACCGCGCCCTTATGGCGTATAAGCCTGTATGTGTGCTTACAGACAAGAGCACAAGCGTAGCGCACATTACTAGGCATTTGCTTTCACGCGGTGCAAGGCATATTAGCGTATACTGCGTGGAAAAATATCTACAAGAAGATATGCATTTTGTTATCTTAGACCTTGAACAGGCACAAGACTATGAAGCACAACAGCCCTGTACCGTACTGCTTGTTCCGCAATGCCATAAATTAAATAATTATATATATTCAGAAATTGCGCATAAAAAAAAACGCAACAACGCCGCAACAAACATACAAAAACAAGAATTGCAACCGCGTCCTTTCTTGGGCATTGCCTCAGAAGATATTTGCCGCGAAAAGAACCTTATGACCAAGCCTGCCGTACGCGCCACGGCTCTTTCCTTATTACGTCTTTTGCCAGAACATACCTTTTGGGACGTGGGGGCAGGTTCGGGTTCTTTGAGTATAGAAGCCGCTTCTTTGGCAGGGCAAGTGGTAGCTTTTGAAAAACACGCCCAACGCATTGCGCATATACAGGAAAACAGGCAACGATTTAACGCTTTAAATCTTGAAATTGTTCATGGAAATGTTCCGCAATGCTTTAGCAACCTTCCGCAACCAGACGCTATTTTTGTGGGCGGCGGACTGAGCCAAGCCTCACAAGACGCGTCTCTTCTCATATCCTCCACTCACGACCTTTTAGAAGCTCTTTGCACCGCCTTAAAGCCTGGCGGGCGTATGGTTATAAGCGCTGTTCTCCTAGGTACATTACAAAGTGTGCAACAATTCTTTCAAAACAAACAATGGTATATGCAATTATACCATATACAAGTCAGTGAGGGGCAAGAACTTCTCCACGATATACGCCTTGTGCCGCAAAATCCTGTATTTTTGCTTTTGGTGGAGAAGCAAGCCTGTGCAGATTTTGCCCATACGCCGCATAAGGACTGACAAAGCTTTGACTTCTTACTAGGTATGTTTTTTTATTTTTATAAAAACAAATAGTTAAATTAAGTTGGTATAATATTTGCATTTTGTTCAATAGCCGTTTTCCGTTTACCTGCCGAGGAAGTGCTATGAAAACAAAAGCATCGTGGAAAGTTTCTTCAAAATTATACCAAGCCGCCGCCATTACAGGCTATACAAGTGCAGGCGCTCTTCTTGCTGTCTTTCTTGTGGGCTTTGTTCCACAAGTGGAAAACACGCACCTTCGCCGCCTCGTATCCAAAGAAGTCATGGAGTTGCGCCCACAAGATTATCCTTCACCCATCCTTCATAGTGAAGATGGTTCTTCTTTTCGCGCTCCCGCAAACAAAGAATTTCGCCATACTGACACAGGTATAGAGTCGCATCTTAGTAAAGAGCAAAGTACGGCGTGGTTGCAATTTACCCCGCACAGCATTTTACTTAATACCATGTCAGGGCAACACCGTTTGAGCGGCACAGCACAAGCTTTGACCTCAGTACTAGCGGCTGATTTGTATTCATGGCATGATGACACACAACTACTCACGCCACAGCCTCTTGCTTATGGTGAAGCTTTAGCCCATAACGGAAGCCCTTTGCGCTGGCGTCATGACCAAGTTAAAACAGTGCAAGACGCGGCGCATTTTGACCCCATGTGTTCCTTACAGCGTCCCACTATGGAAGCCTTGCAAGCGACACTATACGCTCGTGCATACACACCTCGCCGCGGCGAGAGTTATGTGACTATGGCGCGCCGTTATAAAAATATTGTTGCTAGTGTGGCACAACGCTTTAAACTGCGCCCTTCGCTCATTTATTCCATTATCCACACAGAAAGCAATTTCCGTCCGCGTCTTGTGAGCTCCGCCGCCGCTATGGGATTGATGCAATTACTGCCCACCACTGCGGGCGGTGAAGTGCATAAATATCTCTATGGGCACACCACAACCATGACCCTTGAAGAGCTTTCTAATCCAGAGCTTAATATTACCTTTGGAGCAACGTATTTCTACTTACTTATGACACGTCACCTGCACGGCATACATGACGCTCGCTCACGCGAATATTGCGCCATTGCCGCTTATAATATGGGGATTGGACGCCTTATGCGCTACTTTGGCGGCGATCAAGTAGCTTTTGCTAATATCAATGCGCTAAGTTCCCAAGAAGTGTATCGTCTTTTGACGCAGATTCTACCCATTGCAGAAACACGTGCCTATGTATCGCGTGTCAGCCAAAGAGAACATTTTTACAGAAATATGTAAAAACACATACCCATATTTACCTTGAAGGCTCCAGATTCTTCCTAGTACGTTTCTGTGATGCTTTCAAGGTATCTTTTTTGTGGCAGAATTATGCTTCTTGTCATTATATACAAAATACTGTAGGTTGGTCGTCTGCTTTTATATACTCGGCATAGTCCGCACATTTTCAAACTATAACAAAGGATTGTACAAAGAGGCTTGCGTCACCTTGTCTTTCCAAAAAATACAAGGAGTTTTTATGTTGCGCATCATACCTCTATTGATCCTCACCTTAACGCTGCTCACAGCGTGTGAATCCAAAGAAAAACCAGTTGTCCAAGCTACACAGGACGCTCCAAGCATAGTGGTTGTAGATACAGCTCGTATTTTCCGCGAAAGTGAACCCGGAAAAGCAGGCGTAGAATTTTTGAAGAAAATGCAAGGCGAAATGCAAGAAAAATTGGGCGAATTACAAGCTCAAATTCAAGCTGATCCCGAAAACATGGAATTACAACAAAGCGCCCAAGCTATTTTTGCTCAATTACAACAACGCATGAGCGCTGAAGAGCAAAATGTTGTAAATATGCTCAATGACCTTGTACAGCGCACTCTTGATGATTATCGCACACACAAAAAAGTGCTTCTTATCGTAGGCACAGAGTCTGCTCTTTCCTACGACAAAAGCATAGAAGTGACCACAGACATCATCACTGCCATCAACAAGAATAAAATCGTGTATAAGTCTGTTATGCCCGAAGCTCCTCAAGTAGAAGCTCCTCAAACCGAAGCTCCCAAGACTGAAGAGCCTAAAGCTGAAGAAGCTAAGCAAGAAGAAGCCGCACCCGCCGCTGACGCTCCTAAGCAAGAAGCTGCACCTGCTGAAGAAAACAAGCAATAAAGTTTAGCATATAAAGTAAAAGCGCCGTTCTGCATAAGGACGGCGCTTTTTTTTCGTAAAAAAAGCCGTACTCCCTACGAAGCAAGGCTTTTGTATAATTTCAAGAAAAGACGTTTTTTATTTACTTTTCTCCGTCTTAGGCAAGAAAGAGGCCGCAATACCAAGAAAGAGCAAGGCTCCCACCACGCTGAGGCTTACCATAGCGGGCAAGTGAATGGTTCCTGTGACCATAAGCATCATCTTGATACCAATAAAGACCAAGATGGCGATAACGCTCTTTTCAAGATGGCGTAAGTAACGCTTAGCGGCTGCCAACAAGAAATACATGGAACGCAAGCCCAAGATAGCAAAGATGTTGGATGTATAAACAATGAAAGGATCGGTGGTGATGGCAATAATGGCTGGCACAGAGTCAAAGGCAAACAGCACGTCGGAAACTTCCACCACCATAAGACAGAGGAAAAGCGGCGTGGCTTTGATAAGCCCATTTTCTTTATCCAAAGTTCCATTGGGATTCACACGCACAAAGAAGCTGTGCCCTTCAATACGTGGGTGAATGGGAATAAAGCGCTGTGTCAAACTCACAGACCAATGCTGAGAGAAATCTTCAATTTCTTTATTTTCTGCGCCCATATGTTGCCACATTTTAAAGGCTGTCCACAGAATAAAGACACCGAATACGCCAAGAGCGTAGGCGCCAAAATACGCCACAAGGCTTGTACCCGCCACAAAAAAGATAAAGCGCATGACCAACGCGCCCCCAAAACCGTAATAAAGTACACGGTGTTGATACT
>CAYJFR010000041.1:0-2799 GCA_964369335.1 uncultured Desulfovibrionaceae bacterium
TATTTTGGGTTGTAGTATTGATTTTTATTTTGCTTTTTTGAAGGGGGGAGGGGAACTTTTACCAAAGCCCAAAAGCTTCCCCTCCCCCCTTCACCTCCCACCCCTCAAAACGCTTTTACGGTAGTAATAAAGTATAATATTTATTTATGAGATATACGACGTAAAAAAAGCAAGAAAGCTTGTAGGGCTTCCTTGCTTTTTTTGTTTATGAAGATATATGGAATATTAAGATTTTAAGCTTTCTGCATAGGTAACGCACACGCTAGCAAAAAGCATGGCGGCCTTCACAATCTGCTCTTTTTTTATAAATTCATTGGGAATATGGCAATGTTCCAATTCTCCAGGGCCATAACCCACCACAGGAATACCATGTTTACCCATAATAGCCGAACCATTAGTAGAGAAAGGCCATGTGGTTAATGTAGGCTCTGCTTGGAAGAGACTGCTATAAGCTTTAACTAAACTTTTTACAGCAACATGGTCTTTAGGCAATTTCCATGCGGGGAAAGAACATTCTTTTTCTGGCACAAGACCTGTATAAGAAGGTTCTTTAAATTGATACAAACTCACTTCGGCCTTGGCAGCTTGTACAGAAGGAAGGGCTCTGATTTCTTCAAGTACTTGCTCAGGTGTCTCACCCCAAGTCAAACGTCTGTCAACGGAAATATGACAATACTCTGGCACAGAGTTACGTGAAGGAGCTTCGGACTCAATTTCAGAAACTACAAGCGAGCCTTTACCAAGGTCTTCATCTTCTACAGTGAGATTTTTATTCAATTCTTCAAGCTCAGTAATAATTTTAGCCATACTATACAAAGCATTGTCACCCACTTCTGGTGTAGAAGCGTGGGCTGTTTTACCGTGCAAGGAAATTTTTATTTCCATACGTCCGCGTTGCCCTATAGAAATATGATCTTCACTAGGCTCGGCAAGAATAACAAAATCAGGGCGCACCCCTTCATATTCAATAAGATATTCCCAAGCAAGCCCTTCGCAAGGCTCTTCTTGCACGGTGGCACACACCATAAAAGTCACGTCTTTAGCAAGGTCAAGGTCTTGCACAGCCTTGGCAGCATAGACCATAGCAGCAATGGAAGCTTTCATATCGGTAGCGCCACGACCGAAAATAAACTCTTCATCTTGCGCGCCAGAAAAAGGCGATCTTGTCCAAATCTCTGCATCACCCACACCAATAGTATCCATATGCGCGTCTACGCAAATAAGCTTTTTTCCTGATCCCACACTGGCGCGCACATTGCCCATAGCATCCTTTGTCACATGCTCCAAGCCAAGCAAAAGCATTTTTTCCTCAATGCACGCTGCTACCTCTTTCTCTTGACCAGAAAGGCTTTGTATTTGGATAAGCTCGCTAGTAAAGGTAAACATATCTTCTGCATATACTTGAATATGTCTATTTATTCTGTGAAAAATATCAGGCATAAGAACTCCTACTCACTTATGGTTATATGTTCCGAAAAAAACAGGAAGTCATTTGCATCATCACGAAACAGTATTATTGTCTCACTCACTCAAAAAAGGCATACACCCTTTTTACGTAAATGTATACTTTTCTCAGCACCTCCATGTATAAAAATATAAAAAAAATTATTTTTAAAATTCATATGTTATAAAGAAAATATTTTTTCTAACATTTATCATACCCTGTGTACATCCCCACAAAAAAGCTTTACGCAAAGCTCAAACGCATACACTTGCCTTGCGGTAAAACGCATCCTTTGATAAAAAAATTTTGGGAAATTATTTCCTTTCTCGTTATTTTCGCTGTAAGCATTCTAAAAAATCTCGCTGCTAACCCTATAAAGATTTTCCACTAGGAGAAAGCACATGAAAAACATACGCTCCCCTTGGCTCACTGCCTCTCTTGTTGCTCTTTTGTACAGCTCCCCTGCATTGGCAAAAGACATTGAGATATTCAATGAAACAGACATGCCCATAACACAAATAGAATGCTATGTGAGTAGCAGTACCAAAAGCAATGGCGTTATACTCAAAAATCTTGCGGCGCAGAGCAAAGCCCTTGTATCTTCCCAAGACATACCCAAAAACATGTGTGACCGTCTTGTGCTCTCTTTTGATAACGGCAATGTATGGCAAATTTATGCCGAGCATGATGTAGCAGTCCTCGACAAAATACACGTACAACTTAATCCTATTAATAGACATAGCAAGCCAAGCTTGCCAGCCCTTATGTATGAGGGTGAGGGGAAAGTGTATCAAGACGCGCCGGGTATTCCCTTTGCTGGAGTATGGCAAATACTGACGAACACCACTTCTTTCAATACATGGGAAGGATACGCTACCCCCGGCGCTTTTGGCCCTCAAAAGCACACAAAAAACTTTCTTGTGCTCGGTGGCATTTCTTGGGACTTAACAGAATACAAAGTTGGTAAACCTCATGACGTACCTGTAGCCATGCACTTTACAGCGCCCGTGGTGACCTCTGCCATAACCCCTATGATACAAAACTTCATAGATTCTGATTTCCGCCTACAAAAATATATTATTGACGGTAAAGAATACGCACCACAAGGCGAAAACAAAGACGCGCTGTTTGAAGCTTTCTCCCATGTAGACGGTACTAAGGTGTGTCAATTTGAATTACAACAAAATGATTATCCCTCCAGTGCCATTCTTACTTTCTCTGGTGATGATACCGTACAACTGCATTTGGCAAAGAAATAGCCTTTACGCAGGGTAATTTTCTGGATTGCTTCGTCGCTACGCTCCTCGCAATGCCTTTTTTTGTGGGGGGAAGTAAATTGGAGAAACGGATGCACC
>CAYJFR010000041.1:2809-14266 GCA_964369335.1 uncultured Desulfovibrionaceae bacterium
TAGGGCCTGCTATTTTTTTTTTGCTGGGTTTATAACTGTTTGTTTTATCGGTCGCGACGAAGCAATCTAAAGGGTGCAAAACTGTTGCGTTAGCGAAGAACGCGAGCCTTACAAATACGAAAAACAACGCATCCATGCCTTTACTTAGAGATATCCTTAGATATACAAACTGCCTTACGCTGTTATAAGAGCGTTTTTCAAAGAAAAGTAAGCACTTTACTGTGCTTTTTCAACAAAATAGCGCAAAAAAATACTCACATAAATACAGTGCGTTATGAATTAGCAAATATTGAGTGTAAAGTTTTCCGACAGAGAGCACTCGCTCTTTTTTGTTTCTTTCTCTACATAAAAACTTAAAAACTACGTAGTTAAAAGCAATCAAACTTCAAAAAACTCGTGAAAAAGCGTCAGTGTAAATTTTCCCGACAGATTTGTCGGAATTCTTTACACAAGCACACAGGGGTAAAAATATAAAAATGTATAATTTTATATAGTTATATTTTGGCACGGCAATTGCTACAAAGAAAGTACTCGCATTCAAAAACAATTTTTTTCGGAGGATATTATGAAAAAGACTTTAGGAACTCTCGTATGTGCGGCTACTTTGATTTGTGGTGCAGCTAGTGCTGAAGCAGCTTTACTCACTGAATGGAACTATACTCTCAATAGCGTTAGCTTGGGCAACTTTAATACTGGCTTTGCAACTACAGACGGAACAAACGCCAGCTTTGATTCAGGAAATTATGGTATAAAATTAGAGGCTCAAGCTCCTGACGGTACTACAGAGAAGCTTGTTTTTTCAGGTGATAACAGCTCAGCTAGTGACGACGAGCAAAACAAATTGCTAAATCAAACCACAGAAAATGCCAATGGTGGCGATAATACCCCTGCCACGAAAATAGCTGATCTTAGTTTTAGCTACACTGTTACATCTATAGAGAACCCTGGTGTGTTCATGGATATTACCTACACTATACCTTTGTACACTTTTTATAGTGCAGAGGACAAAACTGCCTATGTATATTACAATAATAGCGAAGTATCTACCATGGGCTCTACTGCCATCACACATGACAGCTACAAATACGGTATTACCGGCGTAGGCTTATTTGTTGACGGTAGAGCTTTAGAGAATTTCAAAGGCGCTGAAGGTGATCCAAACCTCTATTCCGGTTGGGCTATCAATAGTGACACTTTTAATAATAATTACTCAAAATATGAAGTTGGTGGTGATAATACCGGTACTTACTTGGGTGTAAAAGATGTAAAAGGTGATTACTCCATTACAGGTATACTTTCTATCACAAACACCTTGATTGAGACTCCTCCCGCTCCTACCCCAGAGCCTGCTACCATGCTCCTTATGGGTCTTGGCCTTGCTGGTCTCGGTTTCGTAGCTCGTCGTCGCAGCAAGTAAGCGCCTAAGAGTTAAATAATTCAAGCCACCTATTTTCGGATAGGTGGCTTTTTTTATATAAACATGTAAAATATCACAATTATCTACAAAAAAAGCGCCGTATTGCCAAAAAAATAGTATTTTGTTATGGTGCGGACATGCTAAGAATACCTCGCCATAGAGTATTGTTATAACTCGCTCAAATATCGTTACTCTGGTTTTTTTGCATACTCACAAAACAAAGAATATGGATATGTTCTAATACACTTTGTTGTGCAACGTTTTTACAATGCCAAATCTATCTTTTTGTAAAAGGTTAGATTCATTGCTAACATACGCGGTATGCAAAAAACTTAAAAAAATCATACATCGATGTACATTGTGTCCATCACGTCTCATGAGGAGAATTTTTATGTTTACAGCATTGTATAAAAAGCTTTCAGCCTTATGCACCGCTTTGCTGTTGGTGCTCACGTTTGCCTTAACAGCATGTAGCGGCGATAACGTGGCAGAATTTCAGGCAGAAGGGCGTAAGCTTATGGAAGAAGGCAATCCCAACGGCGCCATTGTTTTCTTTAAAAATGCCCTTGATAAGGATGCCAAGAATTTTGATTTACGCTTTGACTTAGCAAAAGCCTATCTTAAAGCTGGAAAAATTCCTCAAGCAGAAGAAGAGCTGGAAAAATGCCTTTTGCAACAGCCTTCCAATGTGGAATTACTCCTTGCCGTTGCGCAATTCAACACCCAAGCACGTAAGCCAGAAAAAGCTTTGGGCTATTTAAAAGATATAGAAAAAACACAAAAGCCCACAGCAGAAATGCTTGAGCTTTTTGCACTCAACTACAGAATGCTCAACAAAGCTGCCGAAGCCGAAAAAGCCTATAAAGACGCTCTTGCTCTTGACGCCAAAAGAACAAGCGCTACTCTTGGACTTTTGGGTTTGTATCTTGGCAGTGGCCGCGCTGAAGAAGCTTTGCCCATCATAGAAAAAACACTTGCAGAAGACCCTAAAAATACAGATGTATTGCGCATGAAAGCCGGCATTGCATTGCAAAAAAATGACACTGCCACAGCGGAAAATGTGTTTACACAGCTTATTACTTTACTTCCTAAAGATACCACTCCTAGTTATTCCTTAGCGACACTTATGCTCAGACAAGGTAAGCTAAAAGAAGCAGAAGTGATTCTTGAAACTATGAATAAAAACTTCAAGCCTAACCATCATTCCAATATGCTTGCAGGCATGATTGCTTTGCAAAAAAATGATGCCAAACAAGCAAGCATCTACTTTCAACAAAGTGTAGACGCTCAACCTTCCATTGACGGATTTTATCGTTTAGCTATAGCCTTACATCAAACGAAAAACTCTGAATCTGCTTTAAGTAACTTACGCCGTATTTTGGATGTTATGCCCACACACGGCCCCTCACTTATGCTCACAGGTCAAATTCTGTTCGAGCAAAAGCGTTATGAAGAAGCCGAACGCGAACTATTACGCTATACAGAAAATAATCCTAACAATGCCCAAGCCTATAGCTTATTAGGTAATATTCAAAATACCTTAGGCAAGAAAGCAGAAGCCTTAGCTGCCTATGGTAAAGCTTTAGAGATTAACCCTAAAATGTCTCAAGCTACCATGGCACGCACCAACATTTTACTTGCTCAAAATAACGAAACTGAAGCGGTAGCGGAACTTGAAAAAGCTATGGAAGCCAATACCGACAGTGTAGCAGCCCGCGTAGCACTTTTTAACTTCCATATGGGCAAAAAAGAATTCGATAAAGCTTCAGCCGTCGTTGAAGAAGGTCTCAAAGAAGCGCCCGAAAATGCCTTACTTGTCACCATGAAAGCAGGGCTGTTATTAGCTCTTAAGGAAAATGACAAAGCGATTGAGCTGTTAAAGCAAGCTCACGCTCTTCAGCCCAAATTCTTGCCTGCTGCGCAGTTGCTTCTTAATATCTATATGACAAGCAATAAGACACAAGAAGCCTTAGACCTTTGTAATGCTTTCCTTGAACACAACCCAGAAAACCTTTCTTTCTTGGTAACAAGTGCCGTGCTTCTTGATACATTACAACAAACAGAAGAAGCCACGGCCCGTTTTGAAAAAGCCAACGCGCTACACTCTGAACGCGCTCTTATTTCCTTGGTGCGTCGCGCTTTACAAGCTAAAGATGTGGCAAAAGCTGAAAAATATCTTACAGATAAATACGCCGCCATCCCTACAGCGCAGATGCGCTCTATGCTCACAACATTTTATGTGGAGCAAGACAATTTGCCAAAAGCACTGGACATCTACAATACAAAAGAACTTGTTAATTCACCAGAAGGATTAGTGGGTAAATTCCGCTTGTATATGTCTGCAAAGCAATTTACTGAAGCATTGCAACAAGCAGAAGCTCTTATTAAGGTTAATGCTCAAGCTCCTACAGGCTATGTGTTAAAAGCTCTTGCCTTAGAACAAATGAAAGATTTTGACACTGCTTTTAACACCTTAGAAACTGCTTATAGAAACCTCCAAGACACAACACTCTTATTACAACTTGGTAACTTATGCTTACGCGCTGAGCAATATGACAAAGCACTTTCTTATCTTGGCACAGTTTTAGTAAAAGATGCCAACAACAGCGAAGCGCTTATGGGGCAAGGACTTGCCTATTTGCACCAAAAAGAATACGCAAAATCCATTGAAAACTATGAAAAAGTATTAAAAACAGCTCCTAACGATGTGAGAATATTAAACAACCTCGCCATGGCATTTGCAGAGCAAGGCACAAATACAGTACGCGCTGTAGAACTTGCTGCCAAGGCCTTTGGCAGTGCTCCAGAAAATGAAGGAGTTATTGACACATATGCTCTTACTTTGATAAGGGACACACAACTTGTTGAGGCTCTCAACATTATTGAAAATGGACTCAAAACACATCCCAACTCTGCAACACTACACTATCGTCATGGCTCAGCTCTTTTAGCTTCTGGCAAAAAAGCTGAAGGCGTAGTAGCACTACAAAAAGCTGTAGACTTAGGTGATTTTCTTGAATTAGATATAGCAAAGCAGCTTATTCAAGAAAATAAATAATGTTTTACACGGTGGAGTGGCAAAGCAACTTTGACACTCCACCATACAAGCGTATTCAGTGTGCTACATTTTTATAAGAATATTGATACAGGAAAATATGGTATGAAGGCTAATCTACTCTCTTACACTTTAGGCAATGTTCTTTGGCTAGCATGCGCCTTTATTTTCATAGCTATTTTTCAAGAAATAGTTTTTACGGACACTCTTTCTTTGAACACACAAGCCTATTTCATTTTAGGTATTTCTATATTTTCTTGTGCTACGCTTTGTGACATGCTGCTTGCATCAGACTCCAAGTATTCTTTATGGAATTCTACACTATTCTTTATTATGACAATTTCCATAGCTTTAATACTAGTATCACAAATAGCTGATTCTACCAAGCTGTCGCCAGCTCCTGTTATGACGACGCTTATCATATTTATTGCTTGTAAAAGTATATATAAATTTTTCTCTTCTGACTGGCGGTATCCACAATTTCTCAGCACTAAAGTCATGATTCTTGGAGACGAAAGATACATTGACACCATTAAAGATCTCTTAGATTCAAGCAGAGGGCATTTTCGTCTTGAAGGTATTGTTGTTGTCGACCCACAAGCTAGATCTCGTGACGCTCAACAGCCAGAAGTTGAAACAGACATAGATCACGATAGATTATATCTTGAAGCGCAAAAAACTGGTGTACATACTATTATAGTTTCCTTTCCCGAAAGACGCGGATACATGCCTGTTCAACAGATGCTCAAATGCCGCATGCTGGGTATGAATATTGTGGAAGCAAAAACTTTTTATGAATTTGTTTCGCGCAAGCTATATATTGAAAACCTAAAACCCAGCGATATTATTTTTTCCTCAGGTTTTTCTCTTTCCCTAACAAGGCGCGCTCTCAAACGTACCGGAGATTTTTTGGGGGCAAGCATAGGCCTATTGCTTTGCGCACCACTCTTTCCTCTTATAGCGCTGGCTATTTACTTTGACTCTCCAGGTCCCATATTTTTTAAGCAGATTCGCGTGGGCCGCGGCGACAAACTGTTTCACATTATTAAATTCCGCAGTATGCGCGCTGATGCTGAAAAACATACAGGTGCCGTATGGGCTTCTGAAGCAGACCCTCGAATAACTAAAATAGGCTCTTTTTTACGTAAAACACGCTTAGACGAAATTCCACAGCTCATTAATGTGCTCCAAGGAGATATGAGTCTTGTGGGTCCTCGTCCTGAACGTCCTGAATTCATAGGAGAGCTTAAAAAATCTATCCCTTTTTATGGCGAAAGACACAGTGTAAAACCTGGCGTAACTGGCTGGGCACAAGTTCGCTATCCTTATGGAGCCTCGGTTGAAGACGCACTTGAAAAATTGCGCTATGACTTGTATTATATCAAGAACCAAACATTGTGGCTGGAATTAGAAATACTTTTACGAACAATTGTAGTAATTTTTTCGGGACATGGAGCACGCTAAATGAAAAAACTTTTGCTTACACTCACTGCCTTATGTGTTTTTGTTGTAACTGTCAGCACTGCTTACGCTGCTAACAAAGAGTATATTCTCGGTAAGGGAGACTCTTTAACCATTAGAGTTTGGGGCGAACCAGAATTAAGCTCAGCCCCCATTGTGCGCCCTGATGGAAAAATATCTTTACCTGGCATTGGCGAAATGAAAGCAGCTGGCATCAGCCCTCGCCAACTACAAGGTCGCATTACTGAAGCTTTAAAAGAATTAGTCTTTAATCCTTTAGTATCTGTTTCGGTAAACACTTTTCCCGCCAACAGCATTATTGTTTATGGACCAGGAACAGTCTCTGCGGTCATTCCCCTTACTGGAAAAACTACCTTACTACAAATTTTATCCAGTATACGCCCAGACAATAATGCAGACCTTGCTAGTGCCTATTTAGAACGCAATGGCTCAAAAATTGCCACTAACTTTGAAACTCTTTTCAAAAAAGGTACTGGAGAACAAGCAAATCTTGAAGTTTTAGCCAGAGATAGACTATTCATACCATTAAACCCTCAACGCCTGGTTTTTGTGGAAGGTGCTGTGGGCAGACCAACCTCTCTCCCGTACAGGGATGATATGACTATTCTTGAGGCTATCCATCAAGCTGGCGGTTTTACAAAATTTGCAGATCGCAACAGCACTGTCATCACACGTCAAGGAGCAAACGGCCTTGAAAGAATTTCAGTTCGTCTCTCTGATTTCATAAATGATGGAGACATCACACAAAACGTGAAGCTTCAAGGCGGAGACCTTATTGTTGTGGATACCAGTTGGTTCTAGGAATATTTTATTTTTTATTGCCACTTCTTCAAGTGCATATGGGGTAATCCCATATGCACACGAAGCTTACCTTTTAACAAAGACTTACTCTTTTCGCAATGTTTCACAAACATAAGGCAACGTTCGCAGAAATTGAGAATTATCACTTACTATACTATGTAGGATACCATATTTGTTATGATAAAACACTCCATTACACACTCTTCGAATGCAAATGCCGGTCTCAATCTAGGGCGTTACATTACTCTTATAAATAACAATATTAAATTTATTTGTATTACAGTTATTATCACATCGCTTATTGGTTTTGTTGTGAGCTATCTTGTCCCTAAAAAATTTCAAGCCTCATCTACCATATCTATTGAGGAAAATATCGTAAGCGACTTAGTAAAAGGTATTGCCATAACAAGCTCAGCAAAGTCAAAAGTACGCCTCTTAGAAGTGGAGCTTTTAAGCCGAAATATGCTTTTAGAAGTAGCTTCACTCTTAGATCTTGATTTAATGGCGCAAACTCATGAACAAAAAGAAAATCTTGTTTTAAAATTGCGCCAATCTACCTTTATTGAACATGATAACAGACGCGGAATTTTCAGTGTAAGTTTTCAAGATAATAATGCTGTTATTGCACGCGACTTTGTAAATACCTTAATACGTGTGTATATAGAAACAAGCACCTCCGAAAAGCGCCAGGAATCTTTTGATGCCACAAGCTTTTTGAGTGATCAAATAGAAATTTTTCAAACTCGTATCCAAACAGCACAAGAAGCCATTGACAAATTTAAAGCTGAACAAGGTATCTTTCTCAGCCTTAATGAAAGTTTTATCCAACAAAAAATCAATGGCATCAATCAGCAACTTGATTCCATACGTATTGAAAAAAATAGGCTGTTATCTGAACAACACATGCTTTCTGACGCCTCAAAGCTGGCTGAAGAACTCTATTCTAAAGAAAATGAATTACGCAACGCACAAGCCATTTACACACAAAAACATCCTATAGTCCAACGTCTTACATTAGATGTAGAAGCTTTAACAAAACGCCTCAAAGAAGAACAAAGTAAACCTACCTCTGAAAGCGTTAATACAGCATTTCAAGGTGCACAAATCGAATTAAAATCATTGGAAGAGACAGAAAAAAACCTTCTTGTGGAGCTTGATGAAAATTTAAAAAATCTCGAATTGTTACCTGCTATTCGTACACAGTTGTCAGACTTAGAACAGCAAAAATCCAATGAAATGAGTATTTACCAAAAGCTCGTAGGTCGATTTGGTCAATCTGAAGTCTCCAAGCAAATGGAACTACAAGATAAAGCTGTCAGCTTTAAAGTCATTGACGCCGCTGTCACGCCATCCACCTTTGTATTTCCTAAGCGTTTCATATTTATGATAGGCGGCATTATAGCAGGTTTTGGACTTGCCGTAGGGCTGATTATTGCGCGTAGTATTTTACTCCCTAAAATATACACGGCTGAAGATCTACACGCATACGCAGTTCCTGTTTTAGTAAAATTACCTGAAATTGTGCAACCAGAAGTCTTAGCAAAAAAGCGAAAAGTCAATATTATTGTTATAGCTATTACTTTATGTATTATTTCAGCTGTTTGTGCCGCTGCGGCTATAGAATTTTTAGGATTTACTTTTATCGAAAGATTTTTTCCTTCTTAACATACTATAATTTAACGGAAATTATATGAGTATTATTGAAAAAGCTATGGAAAGAGCGCGTCAAGAGCGTGCTGAGGGAAAAACACAAGGCTCCAGTCCCGTTGTTTCCAATACAGATGCACAGTCTTCATCCTCTTTAGACGTGAAAAAAATAGATACTAGGGGCGTAAAAAAAGATACGCACCCCTTACAAGAAACGCTTTTACTGCAAACACAAGAGCAAGGGCAAAAAGTAGCTCACGAATACAATATTGCTCAAGCACAAGAAGCATTACTGCCCAAAGCAGCTCCTCTGGTAGAAAGTACTCCTCAAACTGACACGACAAACGGTCAACAGGTGCAACTTAATCCCATTAAAGAGCTCATTATGGCCGACAAAAATACCTTGGCTCAAGGTGGCTCTTATCGCTTTTTAAAAGAATATATCTTAGCCTTACGTAAAAGTGAGCCTGACAGATCACTTTTTATGATTACAAGTCCTATGCGTAATGAAGGCAAGACACTCACATCATGTAACTTAGCCTGCGCTTTAGCTATGGAATTTGACACCACCGTCTTGCTTATAGATGTAGACTTACGCGCACCTTCTTGTCACAGAGTTTTAGGGGTTACAAACCCTCCCAAGGGACTTTCTGACTGCCTTTTGTATGATACCCCCATTACCGATTGTATTATCCACACAGGTATTGGTAAGCTCTCTTTTTTGAGTGCTGGCAGTATTATAGCCAACCCAGCAGAACTTATCACCTCCAAGCGCATGCAGGATTTTTTAGCTGAGGTAAAACATCGTTATCCAGATCGTATTATTATTTTAGATTCGCTTCCCTTGCTTCCCTTTGCAGAAAGCCGAGCTTTAAGCCGTATGACAGACGGGGTTTTATTGGTTGTACGCGAAAATATCACCTATAAAAGACATTTAGATAATGCTTTACAACAATTGCACGATGTACCCCTTTTAGGCATGATTTACAATGGTGCCAACACATTTGGCGCTGACAAAGATATTTATAACCTTTCTTATTATAACTATACGCAAGACTCGAAAGAATATACCTCATCGTAGTTTTCATTACACGTATTCTTGCGCGATTCTTCCAGCAAGTTTTATTGCGGAAGTAAAAACAAAGCTTTTTATGACTTTACGAGGCACGTATGTACTTATCCTTTTTCTCTTTGAACCAAAAACCTTTTGAACTGCTCCCTAATCCAGATTTCTTATTTTTGAGCGATGTTCACAAAAAAGCGCTTACTTTTTTAGAATACGGTCTTATGGAAAATACAGGCTTTATTCTTTTTACTGGCGAAGTGGGTACAGGAAAAACCACAACTATTCGGCGCCTTTTAAATAAAGTTTCCGAAGAACTGACCGTAGCTACAGTATTTAATACTCAGCTAGACAGCGCGCAACTTTTGCGTATGATTAATGACGATTTTGGTCTTGCCAGCACTTCCAATGATAAAGCAGATCTTTTGCGCGAGCTGAATGATTTTCTCATTGCACAGTACGCTGCTGGACGACGTTGCGTACTTATCATAGACGAATCACAAAATTTAGGATTAGAACAACTAGAAGAGATTCGTTTATTATCCAATCTAGAAACAGCGCATGCAAAGCTCTTACAAATTATACTAGTAGGTCAACCAGAGTTACGCGACAAGCTCAATAGTGCAGAGCTTATTCAACTGCGTCAACGCATCCTTGTGCACTGCCATCTCTCTCCTTTAAACGCAGAAAATATCGCTTCATATATTTATCATAGACTTGAGCAGTCCGGTAATCGTAACGCCCTTGACTGGCAAGAAGGTACTTTTGAGCGTATCCATACTGCTACAAGAGGAGTGCCTAGGCTTATTAATATCTTGTGTGACTATATTCTTCTTGACGCTTTTACAAAAAATCAACGCTTTATCAATTATACTAACCTTGAAGCCATTTTAACCCATTTAGATTTTGAAACACAATTTTGGGCTTCCACTGTTCCAAAACAGCCTGATGAAAATCAGGCTACACAAAATGCCCCCTTAGCAACAGCCCCAGCTGCACCTGTAGCAATGCAAGGAAATAAATGGTCTGCAGAAGAGATGGATAAACTTTGTGATCGTATGCAAACATGCGTGGAGATGATGCAACAAAGCCTTGTTTCTTTATCACAGATTATTGTACTTTTATCGCAAAGCATTTCTGTAGAAGCCACTAAAAGTATTGATGAAAAAAAAATAAGCAAATCTTTTGTGGGAAAACAGCTATAAATTCTGTCTTTATTGGAATGAAAATTGTATATATGTCAGTAGGCACTAAAAACTTGACATATACTTTTAATGTTCTAAAATGCATAAAAGTATTATAATAAACCATTATATAGTAGGATATTTGTATGCGCCAGTATTTTAGCCTTTTACTAGTTCTGTCTTTGCTGACAGTAGCAAACACAGGCTTTGCAGAAGAAGGTTCTTCCTCCAGTGGCGGGGCATCTTCTGCTGCGAATTCTGGCTCAACATCCACATCCAGCTCTTCCGAAAATACTGGAGCAACAACTAATTTAAACAACGTTGACGAAGATCTTGCAAGTAGCCCCATAGGCTCAGACAGCATTTATGAATACAGCGCCGGCATCGGCTTTGGTTTTGAATATAACGACAATGTAGATAATGACGCAGACAATCGCATTAGCGCATTTATGACCCATATTCGACCAACGTTTTCTTTTAAGCGTCTTGGTGGACGTATTACAGCCGACATTACCTATAGCGGCGATTATACCTTCTATTTGCAAGAAAAGCATATACCAGAATATCAACATACCATTAATGCCTCTATTACTGCTGAAGTATGGAAAAATCTTTTTTTCATCAATGTTAGTGAAAATATGCAACAGGTATATGATGATGTGACTCGTGGAGAATTTCAAGAAGGTGATAGCGATGAGGATGCACGCAATCGTAACACCATCACCATTGCTCCCTACTTTTCTTTGCAACCTTCAGACAGAACCAATATCACATTAGGGTATACCTTCACTGACACACGCTATAGTGC
>CAYJFR010000042.1:0-13983 GCA_964369335.1 uncultured Desulfovibrionaceae bacterium
ATACGATTTCCACAAGGGCATTATCTTTTAAAATTTCTGCGGCATTTTCATGGGCTACAGGGTCAAAAGCACGGATTTTCATGCCAGCGTCAGTAAGTGCCTTAATGATGCTCAATGCGGCGGCTTCGCGCATATCGTCGGTATTGGCTTTAAATGCCAAGCCCCAAAGAGCAAGTTTTTTGCCAGCCACACCACCTTGTGGCGCAAAGTATTCCATAATACGCTTTGCCATGCTTTTCTTTTGGCGCGCATTGACGCTTTCCACAGCGTTGAGTAATTCAGGTTCAACACCAGCTTTGTCGGCAGTGTGAATAAGGGCTTTTACGTCTTTGGGGAAACAAGAACCGCCATAACCCACGCCAGGATAAATAAATTGATAGCCGATGCGAGAGTCCGAACCGATGCCTACGCGCACATCACGCACATCAGCGTCTACTTTTTCGCAAATGGCGGCAATTTCATTGATAAAAGAAATCTTTGTGGCAAGCATGCAGTTGGCGGCGTATTTTGTCATTTCAGCACTGCGCACGCCCATAACGATGATTTTATCACGGGTGCGCGCAAAAGGTGCGTAAAGCTCGCGCATAACAGCGGCGGCTTTTTCGGAAGAAGTACCGATAACCACACGGTCTGGCTTCATAAAGTCGATAATGGCATCGCCTTCTTTCAAAAATTCAGGGTTGGAAACCACTTCAAAGGGAATAACCGTTTGGCGTGTGATTAAAGAAGCCTCGATAAGGGCGCGCACTCTGTCCGCAGTTCCCACGGGTACGGTGGATTTATCCACAACGATAATTTCTTTTTGAATATACTTACCGATGTCACTGGCGACTTTTTCCACATAGCTTAAATCACAAGAGCCGTCTTCTCCAGGAGGAGTTCCCACACAAATAAAAGCTAAATCTGCACCTACAAGGGCGTCTTCTAAGGATGTGGTGAAGGTCAAACGCCCGTCGGCATAACTGCGTTTTACCATGTCTTCAAGCCCTGGCTCAAAGATATGTACAGAGCCGGCTTTGAGTTTTTCCACAACTTTAGGATTCACATCCACGCAACGTACATGATTGCCCATTTCTGCAAAGCATGCCGCGCTGACTAAGCCCACATACCCTGTTCCAACAATACAAATATTCATATATACCTCAATAAAAATTGAATACTATGGTTTGCCAATATATCCGCACTTACAACTTCATTCATCCTTGGCAAACGCTTCCTAGACTCTTGACGCGAGACAAAAGGCGTGTTTACTATGTGCAATGTCGTATGCTCATTTATGAGGGCGACATTTTTATTCTATTGCGGCGATACTTTACACATAATTTTTTAGAATGGCAATGGGCTTATATGATTTGCGGACTTGGTACCGATATAGTTGAAATATCACGCATAAAAAAATCATTGGAACGTTTTGGCATGCGCTTTGTGAAAAAAATACTCACGGAAGAAGAGCTTGCTCAGCTCATGCCCACCGAGAAAGCGTCCTTCTCCCATGCGGCGGTGTGCCCAAGTGCGCACATTCCTGCGCATCGATTGGCAGCACGTTTTGCCGCCAAAGAAGCCGCCGTTAAGGCCTTGGGCACAGGTTTTACTAATGGCATAAGCTTACAGCATATTGCTGTGTTGAATTTGCCTTCGGGACAACCGCAACTGCACTTATACGGTCCTGCTCTTGAAGTCTTACAAAACCTTGGCGCCACTCAAAGCCATATCAGCATTTCCCACGGGAGGGACTCTGCCTGCGCCGTGGTTATTTTGGAAAAATAATATGTTCTTACAAAAATATACCGCGCCTCTGCCCACAGGGCAAGAAATGCGACTCTGGGATAAAGAAGCCATGTTTCACGGCATAGCAGAATGTATTCTTATGGAAAATGCCGCCCGTGAAGCCTTCACTGTGTTGCAAGAATTGCAAGGCAATTTACAAGATAAATATGTGCTCCTTTTTATGGGTAATGGTAATAATGGCGGCGATGCTGTGTGTCTTGCGCGTCACGTTTTAGATGTTGGTGCGCACCCTTTAGTTTTACATACTAAACCTTTGAGTAAATATACAGGCGTGACAAAACAGCACCTTAAAGCGGCGCAAAAATGCGGCGTCCCTTTACTGTATATAGGACAAGGTGCATGGCAAAAGAAAATCCCTGAAACATGGAAAAGAGCACATATTGTGGTGGACGGCCTGCTAGGCACAGGCTTTGAGGGAGCATTACGCCCGCAATTTCAAGAATATATCAGCTATATAAATACGTGTAGAGAACATTCCTATATCTTTTCTCTAGATATTCCTAGTGGCTGTGATGCTTTGACGGGTTTGCCGCCACAAAATAGCCATACAGAAAACATTGCCGTTCACGCTCACGCCACCGTTTGCTTTGCCGCCGCCAAACCCGGCCTTGTACTGCCTCACAGTGCGCCTTATACAGGGAAGCTTTTTGTGCGTTCTATAGGTATTCCGCGTGTAGTACAGGAAAAAAACGCGCCAAGTTTTCGCCTTTTGCAAGAAAAAAGTCTTGCTCAAGTGCTAGCTACACAACAACATGCACAAAATACCCATAAGGGACGCTGGGGGCATGTGCTTGTTATGGGCGGCTCACAATCTTTTACAGGTACAGACCTCACAGGCGCCGCCCATTTGGCCGCCCTTGCCGCCGCGCGCACCGGTGCTGGTTTAGTGACAGCTGTGGCGCCCACGGCTTTATGTGCCTCCGTTAAAAATTCTTGCCCGCATATTATGACCTTGGGTGTTGCGCATGAGAGTAGTGCTACCCAATGGCCAAGCACGCTCCCTGTAGCCTTGGAAAAGAAACTGGCTTCGGTACAAGCTCTTGCCCTTGGCCCTGGTATGGGAACAGACGCACAGGCGCGAGCTTTTCTTTTGGCAGTGCTTGCCCATGACGCCCGCCCCCGTGCGGTATTGGATGCTGACGCCCTTACGCTTTTGGCACAACACTCAGAGCTACGCGCTTTTCTTAAAGAGGACGATATTCTCACCCCGCACCCTGGCGAAGCGGCGCGTTTTTTAGGCTGTACAGCTCAAGATATACAAAAAGACAGAGTGTACGCCCTACAACAATTGACCGCCATGTTGCCTTGTGTCTGCTTACTCAAAGGCGCTGGAACGCTTATTACGCAAAAACAACAGCCCATATATATATTGCCCAAGGATATTCCAGCCTTGGCCTTGGCAGGTTCAGGCGATGTGCTTACAGGTTGTATTGCTGCTTTATGCGCACGTTTTCCGCATATGCCAAGTCTCACAGTCACGGCATTAGCCGCTTGTATACATGCCGCTACGGGCACCATAGCCCAAAAAAACTTCCCGCACCGTGGGCATATGGCCACCGATCTTGCGCATCTTTTGCCCCAAGCCATGCAAGAACTTTGTACGGCAAAGCAAAGCCATTGCGCGCTCTCTCCTTCCTATTCTCATGAGGTATATTCCCTTGACCATCAATTCTAAAATCTCACTGCCTGACCTTAACGCCACCGCCGCATGGGCGCAAAAGCTGGCGCAGATTATGGCGCAACAGTGGCACAATGAAAAATCCTTAGCTCTGAACGCTATACTCTTTAAAGGTGACTTGGGCAGTGGAAAGACCACCTTTACGCGTGAATTTGTGCAGGCTTTACCTCAAGGACATACAGCCGAGGTGTCTAGCCCCAGCTTTACTTTGTGCAATGCTTACGCCACCGTGCCCAAGATTTTACATTGTGATTTATACCGCTGTATGTCTTCTTTGCCAGAGGAGCTTTGGGACGCTCTTGATAGCCATGATACGTTAAGTATTATAGAATGGTCGGAGTATTTGCCTAGTGATGCTTTGCCTCACGATTATCTAGACATTTCTTTCAAAATATGCGAAGACTCCAGACTTCTTGAGATACTTGCCGTAGGGTCACAGGCCGAGGCTTTACTCAAGCGTTGGACCGATGCATAATTTTTTACAGCCTTTCACCAACCATTAGGCAACACTATGAAAATTCTTGTACAGAAATTTGGCGGCACTTCCGTAGCCAATCTTGAATGTATGAAGCAAGTGCAAGAAAAGGTCATGGCCGGACTTGCTCGTGGCTATAAGATGGTGGTGGTACTCTCGGCACGTTCCGGAGACACCAACAGCCTTCTTGCCCTCGCAGATCAATGGTCGGCAACCCCCGACGCTGCGGAATGTGATCAACTCGTTTCCACAGGCGAACAGGTTTCCATCTCCCTTTTCACCATGCTTCTTAAAGACGCAGGCATTAAAGCTCGCTCTTTATTGGGCTTTCAAATACCCATCACCACCGATGAAAACCACGGTAACGCACGTATTCTTTCCATAGACAGCGCAGCCCTTTACGCGCATCTGGAAGAATATGACGTTCTTGTGGTAGCCGGTTTCCAAGGTTGCACCGATCGCAAGCGTGTCACCACCCTTGGACGCGGTGGCTCTGACACCTCTGCGGTGGCTGTAGCTGCAGCTCTTGGCTCTGCAGAGTGCGAAATCTACACCGACGTAGAAGGGGTTTTCACCACTGACCCCAATATTTGTTCTGCGGCCCGTAAAATGGATAAAGTTTCCTATGACGAAATGCTTGAAATGGCCTCTATGGGTGCTAAAGTTCTGCATATTCGTTCTGTGGAATTTGCAAAAAAATATAAAGTTCCCGTCCGCGTGCGTTCTACCTTTACGGACAATCCCGGCACCTTGGTAACTCAGGAGGATTCTACAATGGAAGCCGTTCTCGTTTCCGGCATTGCCTATGACAAAGATCAAGCTCGTGTCACCTTGCACGGTGTACCTGACCAACCGGGCATTGCTGCCGCCATTTTTGGCCCCCTTTCCGAAGGCGGTGTCTTGGTAGATATGATCATTCAAAATACCAGTACTGACGGTATCACCGACATGACTTTCACCATTTCTCGTAAGGATTTGGGGAAAACTCTCGAACTTTGCGAAAAGATTAAAACGAAAATCAACGCGCAAGGTGTCAGACATGACACCCAAGTTGCCAAGGTTTCTGCCATCGGCGTGGGTATGCGTAACCATTCTGGCGTAGCCGCTTCTGCCTTCGACGCTTTGCAACAAGAAAATATCAATATCTTGATGATCAGCACTTCTGAAATTAAGATCACTATTCTTATTGAAGAAAAATATGTAGAGCTTGCTGTACGTATCTTGCATGACAAGTTTGGTCTTGATTGGGATATCGGCGCTTAAGTATTTTATTAAATCCAAATAAAATGGGGGAGGGAACTTTTAAAAGATCCCTCCCCCATTTTTTATATATTTAACTTAATAATAATTAACTTATTGCCATTTTTTCATAACTTCATCACCGGCTTTTTCTACATCGGCTTTGAATTGTTGACGTGCGGCAGCGATTTTCTCCACAAGGCTTGCGTCTTGTAAAGAAAGGATTTGTGCCGCAAGCCATGCGGCGTTACGAGCGCCGGCTTTGTCTGTGGCAACGGTGGCTACAGGGAACCCTGGAGGCATTTGCACTGTGGAGTATAAAGCGTCAGCACCAGCAAGAGCCGCGCCAGAGACGGGAATACCTATAACAGGCTTTAAGGTGCGCGCTGCCACAGCCCCAGCAAGGTGAGCCGCCATACCAGCCGCGCAAATAAAGACTTGCACGCCGCCTTTTTCAAGCTCGTCCACAAGCTGTTCAGTACGTTCAGGGGTTCTGTGCGCTGAGGTCACAGTGAAGACAAAAGGAATGTTTAGTTTCTTTAAAATTTCAGCGCAAGGGCTGATTTGTGGTTCGTCAGAAATAGAACCCATAAAAATTGCAACTTTTGCCATAATTATAATCCTTTTAAACGGTTAATGCCTTTTTCTGCAATGTCCTTGCGATAAAAGCTTTTGTCCATTGTAATTTTTTCTATGGCCGCATAGGCCTTTTTTTGCGCACTGGCAAGGTCAGCTCCAAGAGCCGTAACGCATAAGACACGCCCGCCATCGGACACAAGTTTTTCTTGCTCCATACGGGTTCCGCTATGGAAAACTTTCACATCACCAAGAGCTTCTGCTTCTTTAATGCCTGTGATTTCCATGCCTTTGGGGTATTTATTGGGATATCCGTCGGCGGCAAGAACAATACCCACAGCCACCTCATCGCTATATTCTATGTTTAAAGAGCTCAAATTTCCTTTTATACACGCTTGCATAATGGCGTCTAAAGGAGTTTTTAAGCGCATAAGCAAAGGCTGGCATTCAGGGTCACCAAAGCGTGTGTTATACTCTAGCACTTTGGGACCGTCTGCAGTCATCATCAAGCCTGCGTACAACACCCCTTTAAAGAGATTTTCAGAATTACCAAGAGTGCGCAAAATAGGTAAGATAGTTTTATCTATCATTTCTTGATAACGCTCTTTGGGCAAAATGGGCGCAGGGGAATACGCACCCATACCGCCAGTATTGGGACCTGTGTCACCGTCATAGGCGGCTTTGTGGTCTTGGGCTGAGGGAAGGGCTACGGCGTGCTTGCCATCGCAAAAGCAAAGCAAGGACACTTCTTCACCTATAAGGCATTCTTCTATAATCACAGCAGAACCAGCGGCGCCGTGCACTTTATCCAGCATAATGGAATCTAAAGCGGCTATGGCTTCGTCTTCGCTTTGTGCTACCACAACACCCTTGCCTGCTGCCAAACCGTCAGCCTTCACAACTAAGGGCGCTCCTTGTTTGCGCACATAAGCCACAGCGGCGGCATGATTGCTAAAATGCGCACCGGCAGCACAAGGCACACCGCCTTTTGCCATAATACCCTTAGCAAAAGACTTGCTGCCCTCTAATTGGGCGCAATATTTATTGGGGCCAAAGCAGGGAATAGAAACAGCTTGCATGGCATCAACAATACCGAGAGTTAAAGGTAATTCTGGGCCAGGAACCACTAAATCAATTTTGTTGTCTTGTGCAAAGCGTACAAGGCCGGAGATTTCTTCCACCGAAAGGGGAACATTGGTTACTTTTTCAAGGGCTGTACCGCCATTACCAGGCGCCACAAATATTTCTTTTACCGAGGCGCTTTGACTGAGTTTCCATACTAAAGCATGTTCTCTACCACCGGAACCAATTACAAGAATACGCACGATAACTCCTTATGCGTTAGACACTATACATAACTTTTTTTATTTTTTGTATACAGTATGCTTTTCAAAAGATATAAAAACTGATAGTGGTGCTACACACCAGTGTGCTACAGGAAGAGGGGCAATTCTATGCCCAGACCAAGAACATTGGTTTCATATATGTGCTTTACCAAAGTTTTCTTAGGGAAATGTACCTTTTTCTTAGCAAAAAAGCAATCACCTCTCATGCAGAAAAAAATTGAGGATTTTATGAATAATAATAAGATTATAACAGAAAGTATAGACGTTTTAGATAAAAAATCCCACTCTGGCACAGAGTTAGAAAAATATCAGTTAGAAGGAATACGTTTTACTGTATCGCAAGCTCTTAAATCTCCGCAGTATAAGGCAAAATTAGGAAATATTCGTCCCGAAGATATACAAAGTTTGCAAGATATTCGTCAACTTCCTTTTACATCGGTAGAAGATTTGCGCGAGGGCTATCCTCTTCCCTTGCTTTGTGTGCCGCAAGAAGAGGTGGTGCGTATTCATGCTTCCTCTGGCACAACGGGAAAGCGTAAAATTTTGGCGTATACGCAAAAAGACGTGGACACTTTCACCATGCAGATGGCGCGTTGTTTTGCCCTTGCAGGACTCAGCCCTCAAGATAGGGTACAGGTGGCTGTGGGGTACGGACTATGGACAGCAGGAGCAGGCTTTCAATGGGGTTCTGAATCCTTGGGCGCGCTCACCATCCCCGTAGGCCCTGGAAATATGGAATTGCATATTCAGCTGTTACAGGATATGCAAAGTACTTGCCTTGGCTCAACCTCTTCTATGGCTTTATTGATGGCTGAAGAAGTGGATCGTCACGGTCTTAAAGATAAAATCAATTTACGTAAAGTTATTTGCGGTGCTGAAACGCGCAGTGAAAAAATGCGCCTTGCCATAGAGCAAAAATTGGGTCTTGAGGGTAGTTATGATATTGCTGGTATGACAGAAATGTACGGCCCTGGCACAGCCATAGAATGCGATGCTCACATGGGTATGCATTATTGGGCGGATCTTTTTTACATAGAGATTATCAACCCCGAAACCTTAGAGCCTGTGGCTGAGGGCGAAGTGGGTGAGATGGTGGTTACGAGTTTGTGTAAAGAAGCTACGCCTCTTGTGCGCTATCGTACACGCGACTTGTCTCGTTTTATCCCCGGCGTATGTGCCTGCGGGCGAGCCATTCCGCGTCATGATAAGATTTTAGGTCGCAGTGATGATATGATTATTTTCCGCGGGGTCAATATCTATCCTGGGCAGCTTATGGATGTTATTGGAACTTTCCCTGAGCTGGGCGGTGAATATCATATCGAATTGTCGCGTGATGAAAAATCTTTCGACCATATGCTTTTACATGTGGAAAGAAACGAACAAGCCTCACAAGACCATGACGCGGCGCTTACTGCTCGCATTGAAGAAAAATTGCATAAAGCTTTACAAGCGCGCGTACGTGTACAAGTGGTGAACAATGCCACCTTGCCGCGTACTTTTGGAAAATCTAAGCGCGTTACAGATATTCGCTAACTTTTTAAGGAGTACACAGAACATGGACACTTTTGAAGCCATATACACACGTCGTAGCATTCGAAAATTTAACAGTAAGGTTATACGAGACAGTGAGATAAAAAAACTTTTACACGCGGGCATGGCAGCTCCTAGCGCTGGCAATGCCCAGCCTTGGCGCTTTATTGGGGTGCGGGAAAAAGAAAATCTTGAAGCCATAGCCGCCCGTAATCCTTACGCGCAAATGGCAAAAGAAGCTTCTGTGTGTATTGTGGTTTGTGCAGATTTGAGCGCGGAAAAATATCCTGGCTTTTGGCCGCAAGATTGCGCCGCCGCTATACAAAATATTTTGTTAGCAGCACGCGCCCTTGATATTGGCACAGTATGGACAGGTGTCACCCCCATAGCTGAAAGAGCCGCTTCCTACAAAGAATACTTTGGTCTTCCAGAGTCGGTGGAGGTCTTGGGCATAGTGGTGTGTGGCTATACAGACCAACCTTTCACACAACGCGATACCTATGCGGAAGAAAAGGTTTTTTCGGAAAAATGGGGTGCGTAAACCCTTTTGCTTTACCTGTATATTTTTTCTTGACATATATAATAAATTGCGTAAACTTTGCTTCCCAAAAAGAAATTTTACGCCGTGTTAGGCGTACCGGAGGATTATAATGGCTAGTTTAGAAAATGCCGTAAAAACCGCAGAAGGTGTTGTACTTAATGGTTTCGCACTTTCCCCTGTAGTTGAGCAATGTGAAGGCTGTACACGTATTCGTGAGTTTGAGGGCGAAAATTTCTGCTCCACATACCCTACACCTGCTCGCAAGTGGGTTGGCGGTATTTGTAACTTCTCTACACACGTAAAAGTGGCTGCTGCTAAAGCTGCTAAGGTTAACCCCCTTAAAGCCTCTAAGCGCGCTGCTAAAGGGCGTAAGTAGTCTTTATTTGTTCCTTTTAGGGGAGCAAAAGTCGCATAATATGGGTTTTATGCCTATATAGGCGATACAAGACACAAGCCCAAGAAGTTTCAAAAGCTTTAGGCTTAATGCTTTTTTAGGGTGGCAGCTCGCTTTGTCTCAGGACAAAGTAAGTTGCCACCCTTTCTTTTTTGAACACAATATATCTTTTCTCCATACTCTTCTTCATAAGGTCAATGTATGAACGCAGCTTTTGATGTCATTGTGGTGGGTGCAGGTCACGCCGGCTGTGAAGCCGCGCACGCCTTGGCTCGTCTTGGACATTCCACCTTGCTTATTACAGGTAATTTGGATCGTATAGGGCATTTATCGTGCAACCCTGCCATTGGCGGTCTTGCCAAAGGGCATATGGTGCGCGAAATCGACGCCCTTGGTGGTATGATGGGACTTTGGGCGGACGCTGGTGGTATTCAGTTTCGTATCTTAAATACCAGCAAAGGCCCTGCTGTACGTGCTACACGTGCGCAGATGGACAGAGATGCCTATATGAGTGTGGTGAAGCAGAGTATTTTTTCTGTGCCAAACCTTAAAGTATGGCAAGACACTGTGGATACCTTGGTGCATTCAGATGCGCGTGTCACAGGCGTGCGTACTGGTTTAGGGCTGACCTTTTCTGCCAAGCATGTTCTACTCACCACAGGAACATTTTTATGCGGGCGTATTCATATTGGTATGACCTCCTTACAAGGTGGGCGTTTGGGTGACGCTCCTGCGGCCCATTTGACCAAATCCTTACAAGACCTTGGTTTAGAAACAGGGCGCCTCAAAACAGGCACAACGCCGCGCCTTTTGCGCTCTTCCATAGATTTTTCACGTATGGAAGCTCAAGAAAGTGAAGTGTATCGCGAAGGTTTTAGTTTTCACGGCCCCAAGCCGCCTTTGGAGCAAGTGGCGTGTTATATTACATGGACCAATGAAAAAACCCACGAAGTTATCCGTACAGGTTTTGACCGCTCGCCCTTGTTTACAGGTGTTATCCAAGGTACAGGCGCGCGCTATTGTCCTAGTATTGAAGATAAAATTGCTCGTTTCCCTGAGCGTGAACGCCATCAAATTTTTATTGAGCCAGAAGGGGTGCACAGCGCAGAGTGTTATGTCAACGGCGTTTCTACGTCCTTACCTTTAGACGTACAGCTTGCCTTGCTTGCCACCGTTCCAGGGCTTGAAAATGCGCATATGTTGCGCCCCGGTTATGCCATTGAGTACGATTATGTGAATCCCGTACAACTACATCCTACTTTGGAAACACGCAAAGTAGAAGGGCTTTGGCATGCAGGGCAAATCAACGGCACTTCGGGGTATGAAGAAGCCGCCGCCCAAGGTTTATGGGCTGCCATTAACATTTCTTGCAAAATAAAAGAGTTGCCGCCATTTATTTTAGGGCGTGAAGAAGCCTACATTGCTGTACTCATTGACGACCTTGTGACCCTTGGCACTTTAGAGCCGTATCGTATGTTCACTTCACGCGCTGAGCATCGTCTGCTTTTACGTGAAAATAATGCCGACGCACGCTTGACCGCCAAAGGGCGAGCCCTTGGTCTTGTGCAAGATGACCAATGGCAAAAATTTCAAGAAAAATATGAAAAAGTGGCACAGTTAAACAATTACCTAGAAAGCACGCGTATAAGCCCCAATGCCACCCTTGAAAAGGTCTTGTCTGAAGCGGGGGAAAGTGTACCGCAATACGGTGCCAGCCTTGCCGAACTTTTACGCCGCCCCACAGTGACCTTAGAGACACTCATGCCTTTATGCAGTGAAGTGCAAGAATATGCCTATGAAGTGCGTACCGAAAGCCAAACGCAAGTGAAATATGCCGGGTATTTGCAAAGACAAGAACAGCTTGTGCAAAGAGCGTCACGTTTGGAGAACACCCCCTTGCCGCAAGATTTAGACTATACTCAAGTATCTGGTCTTTCTGCTGAGGTGCAAGAAAAGCTCAGTAAGCTTAAGCCGCATACCTTGGGTAAAGCAGGGCGCATTTCTGGTGTTACCCCCGCCGCCATAGCTTGTCTTGAAATCCATTTACGTAAGTTGGGTTTATTGCAAAAGAGTAAGAGTAGATAAAAAGTAATAACATTTTTTCCGCCCAGAGAAAAATTTATACATAAGGATTTTTTCATGAAAGACTTATTACAAGGTATTACACCCACATTGCTTATGGGACCTGGCCCTTCCACTGTGCCACAAGAGGTGTATACAGCTTTGGCAAAGCCCACCATAGGGCATTTAGACCCGTACTTTGTGACCATTATGGACGCCATAAAGGAACAATTACGTACGGTTTTTCACACTAAGAATGAGCTGACCATGCCCATGTCGGGAACAGGTTCTTCAGGCATGGAAACATGCTTTGTGAACCTTGTGGAAAAGGGCGACAAGGTTCTTGTGCTTATTAACGGCGTTTTTGGTATGCGTATGCAAGATGTGGCAGAACGTCTTGGCGCAGAGGTGCATGTCTTGAACGCCCCTTGGGGAGAGAGCATAGACCCTGCGGCAGTAAAGGAAGCTTTAGCGGTGCGGCAATATGATATGGTAGCCCTTGTGCATGCAGAAACTTCTACGGGTGTGGTTTCCGATGCGGCAAGTATTGGGGCACTGGTGCAAGAACACGGCGCGCTTTTTGTCTTAGACTGCGTCACATCCTTGGGCGGTATGCCGGTGCATCTGGATGATTGGCATGTGGACGCGGCGTATTCGGGCACGCAAAAATGCTTGTCTTGCCCTCCTGGATTATCACCCATTTCTTTTTCTCAGCGCGCTTTTGAAAAGGTAAAGACACGCAAAACTAAGGTGCCCAATTGGTATTTGGATTTGTCTTTGATAGCTTCGTACTGGGAAGGTACAACACGCACCTATCATCATACTGCCCCTGTGAATATGGAATACGCTTTGTATGCTGCCTTGAAATGCATCTTAGATGAAGGGCTAGAAGCTGTGTATGCGCGTCATGTGGCTATGCATGAGCTGCTAGTGCAAGGCTTGCAGTCTTTGGGATTGGACATGCTAGTGAAGCCTGAAGCACGTCTGCCTATGCTCAATGCGGTGAAAATTCCAGAACATATTCAAAATGAAGCTAGTATTCGCGCCACTTTGTTACGTGAACATCATATAGAAATAGGTTCGGGTCTTGGACCCTTGGCGGGAAAAATTTGGCGTATGGGGCTTATGGGTCATACGGCGCGTGCGGAAAATGTGGAACGTGTGCTTGCGGCACTCAAGACAGTGATGGCGTAGCGACGAAGCAATCCAGAAAGCTCCTTGGAATATGCTCAAACATACATAACCCAAGAAAAAACTGTGTAGCGTATAAAATGTCTCTATTGTTAGAGACAGCCTGATAAGGAAGTAGCCCCTTGTTGCTGATAAACTCAGAACAAGGGGCTACTTGTTGGGGGGCTAGTCTCGCGCATTCGAGTCACTATCCATTAGGTTAAATTGTTACTTCACCGCCATATAATGGGCATCGTTAAAATGGGTTTCTTGAAAGTTGTAAAGGACGCTGTTGAAAATGTTCTGCACTATTGCGTTCGGGCTCTTTTCCAAGATAGATGCCAATTTCATAGCCTTTGCCAAAGCCAGAGGGTCTGCGCCTTTGCAGTAAGGCCCCTAACTGGGTTGAAGGACGTGGACGGGTAAACTACCGTTTTTTACAAGCATAATTGCAAATGACCCCTGTCAAAAACCTTTCGTAGCACCGTATGCTTTGCTACGCATTCTTCGCCTATGACACTGACTCTGCTAAACACCAACTTTCTGCCGCGCTTCTAACGGCTAAAGCTGCAAGTGAACCTATAGTCTCGCATCTGACTACGTGTCATGGACGGTATCACTTTTATCGGAGATTAAAGGTGAAAATAAAACAGCAACTTCATTTGTGGTTTGCACTGCCCACATGCCACTCGGAGGTACGGCTTTGAGCAATGTGTTTGTTGATGGAGTAGCTTTTTCCCGTCGATAGTAATATAGTAGTCTTGAATTTGCATTAGGCAAGGGGTAAAGGCAAAATAAATTAATTTTAAAAAAATAAAAAAAATTGTTGACCTTTGTTACAATTGTGCGTAGTTTTCCCCTTGCCCTTCCTGTAAGGGATTCCCTGGACGGCAGGGAAGGACAGATTGAGTCTGTTCTACTGCGTTTGACGAAAACCTGAGCCTTGAAAGAGTACATAGTACTGAGCAAGGGTTTGTAGTCGAAATTGACATCTGTAGGCGTTACCAAATGCTGATCAATGTCGAGCCGTTCCAGCCCAAAAGCGGACCCTCATCGCATTTTACCGAGCGCAAGCGCAGGTTAAATGTCAGGTGAATCCTGGGCTGTAAGGTGGAGGAAGTATTTCCTCGTTTGGTGACCTCTGCGGTTCCACCTCTTCTATGAGTTTATCTCATAGCAGGGCAT